>CALFEW010000664.1 GCA_937958365.1 uncultured Chloroflexota bacterium
ATCGAAACAGACAGCGCCGCCGCCGCCCTGCTTGTCCTCAGCGAGACCGATTCCCCCGGCTGGCGCGTGACGGTAGACGGCCAACCGGCCGAATCGTTGACCGCTTACACCACCATTCGCGCCGTCTGTGTGCCCGCCGGGGCGCACGTCGTGGAATGGACGTTTGCGCCGACGGTGTATGGCTGGGGTGGGCTGTTGACGTTGGTGGGATTGGCGCTGGTGGGAACGGCCGTCTGGCAAACCCGCCGCCAATAAAACATGCTGGGAGCGCAGGCGTCTCGCCTGCCAGGGGCGGGCGAGACGCCCGCGATCCCATTTTTCGAGGAGTTTATGCACAGTTCAAATAAAGCAATCAATATCTGGTTGGCGATGGTTGGTTTTTTGGTGGTGTTTCTGGTGATATTTGGCGGGTGGGTGCGCCTGACGCGCTCCGGGCTGTCCATTGTGGAATGGAAAATCATTACGGGCATTCTGCCGCCATTGACCCAGGAAGCGTGGGAGCAGGAGTTTACCGAGTATCAGCAGTCGCCCGAATTCCAGAAAATCAATCGTTCCATGACGTTGGAAGACTATGAATTCATCTATTACAACGAGTACATCCACCGCCTGGTGGCCCGCCTGACCGGGATGCTGTTTGTGCTGCCGTTGTTTTACTTCTTGTGGAAAGGCGCCATTCCCTGGCGCAAATCGGGCATTTATTTGCTGATTGGGCTGGGGTTTGCCTTCCAGGGGTGGTTGGGTTGGTACATGGTGAGCAGCGGGCTGATTGACCGGCCCAGCGTCAGCCATTATCGCCTGACGGCCCATTTGCTGGCGGCGCTGACGCTGCTGGCGCTCTGTTTTTGGGCGGGTTTGAACAATGTGTATGGGACGGAACGGCCGTTAGACCGCCCACAACGTAAAAGCGCCCAGGCATTGGCGATTTTGATGGTCGTTATTCTGGTAGTGCAAATTTCTTACGGCGGGCTGGTCGCCGGATTGAAAGCCGGGCACGCCTCCAACTCCTGGCCGCTGATGTTTGGCCGCCTGATTCCGCCTGGATTGCTCTCCTACGTCGAACCCTGGTGGAAAAATCTTGTCGAAGCGCCGGTGACGGTGCATTATATTCACCGCTGGTTCGCCTTCGTTGTGCTGCTGGCAACGTTTGGGGTGTATTGGGTGGCGCGTAAACGAGGCTTTTACACGGCCGTGCGCCAGGGCGTTCTCTGGATGTTGGGGCTGGTCTGCCTGCAAATTGCTTTTGGCGTCAGTGTGATCTGGTTTCGCGTGCCCGTCTGGCTGGCGCTCGTCCATCAGGGCACGGCCATCACCCTGCTTCTGGCGTCCCTGTTCCTGAATCATCGCATCCGTTACGCCCAACCGCTGCCGCAGGCCATCCCGGCCACAAAATCGGTGAAAGCTGTTGTCAATTGAGCCAACAGTGGACTTCATCGCCTGGGAAAGGCGCTTTCAAGCCTTTTTAGGCCAACAAATGGCAGCGGCGGCCAGCGACGCCGCCCACGATCAGGCCCACGTGCGCCGGGTGGTGCAAAACGCCACCGAGTTTGCGCAGGTGGAAGGGGCGGATCTGGCCGTCGTGCTGCCGGCGGCCTGGCTGCATGATTGTGTGATTGTGCCTAAAGATTCGGCGCAACGGCCGTATGCGTCACGCATGGCCGCAGAAACGGCCGTTGCTTTCCTCCGCTCCGCCCATTACCCCGCTCAATACCTGGAGGCCATCGGCCACGCCATCACCGCCCACAGCTTTTCCGCCGGTATCGCGCCGCAAACCATCGAGGCCAAAGTGGTGCAAGACGCCGACCGTCTGGATGCGCTGGGAGCCATCGGCATGGCGCGGGCGTTCATGGTGGGCGGGGCGCTGCAACGGCCGTTATACGACCCTTCCGACCCCTTTTGCGCCCACCGCCCGCCCGACGACGCCACCGCCACGCTCGACCACTTTTACACCAAGCTCTTCAAGCTGGCCGGAACCATGCAGACGGCCGTTGGCCGCCAGGAAGCCGAACGCCGCACAGCATTTATGCAAACGTTTTTGGCGCAGTTGGCGACGGAATTGGATGATGTGGGCGATTAAAATTGAAGATGAAAGATTGAAGATTGACGCTCGACCCCTCTTCAATCTTCGATCTTTCATCTTTAATCTTCCGTAAATTGTTTGATTTCAGCGTTTGTCTCTCCCTCCGTTACGCCTACGCTTGCCTGAGTTTCTAATTAACATTGCCTGCTGCCGGATCGGGGCGTGTTATAATGCGCGGGCGAATTTTGATGAGATAACAGAGGATTTATGCAAGCTACTGCACCACAACGGCCGTTGCCTGACGGCCGTATAAACCGCAATCTGAGTTACTTCCTGGTCGCACCGCTGACGGCTTTGGTCATTGTAACGCTGGTTTTGGCCCTTAACGTCGCCACGTACCAGAGCCAACACCGCGACCGCATCTACACCGGCGTTTCCCTGTTGGGCGTAGATCTGAGCCAGATGACGACCGACGAAGCCCGGGCCGCGCTGATGGCCGCTATCCCCTACGCTCAGGAAGAGGCCATTACCTTCACCGATCCCGCCACCAACCAGACCTGGACCCGGTCTGCCGCTGAATTGGGCGTCGCGCCGGACGTGGAAACCATGGTCGAAGAAGCCTACAACCTGGGGCGGCAAGGCGGACCATTCCGCCAGTTCCGCGAGATGTTTATGGCCTGGTATTACGGCCAGACGCTCTCGCCCACCATCGTGTTAGATGAGGGGCAGCTTGAACAATCGCTGGCCGAAATGGCCGCCGAGATTGACCAACCGGCCGTGGACGCGGCCTTTACTTACGACGGCGGCAACACCGCCTACGTGCCCAGCCAGCCCGGCCGCCGCCTGGATACGGCCGTTGTGCGCGAAAGCCTGTTGAACCCGCTGACGGCGTTCCGTCCGGTGCAGGTAACGCTGCCGATTGTGGAAACACAACCACAAGTGGCCGATACGGGGGAAACGGCCGTGCAAATCCAACAAGCCCTCTATAACCCCATCAACTTTTACCTGCCCGAACCACTGGTAGATGTGGACCTGGGCGCTATCCAACTATCACCGGACCAGTTGGCCCAGTGGGTGCGCGTGGAAATGACGCTGGCCGCCGATGGAACACAGCAGCCCAACCTGCTGGTAGACGAAAACGCCGTGCGCTACTGGCTTTCGCAGTACGCCGATGAAATCTACCGCGCCCCGATGAACGCCCGCTTTTACTTTGATGACGATACCAAAGAGTTGGTGCTGGTTGCGCCGCATGTGAACGGCCGTGAACTGGACATAGACGCCACCATGACTTACTTCACGGCCCAGGTCAACACCCCCAATCGTTCCGTCCCCCTCATCGTCAAAGACATTGAGCCGCTGGTTCACGCCAACGCCACCGCCGCCGAATTAGGCATCACCGAACTTGTCAGCGAGAAAGTGACCTGGTTTTACGGCTCATCCGACGAGCGTAAGCACAATATTTCCCGCGCCGCCGCCAACTTCTACGGCATCGTCATCGCGCCCTACGAGGAGTTCTCCTTCAACAAATACCTGGGCAGCATCAGCGAGGCCGACGGCTACAGCGAAGGGCTGATCATCGTCGGTGGACAGACCATCAAGGGTGTGGGCGGCGGCATCTGCCAGGTCAGCACCACCATCTACCAGACCGCGTTTTGGGCCGGTTTTCCCATCACCAGCCGCCTGGAGCATGGCTACTGGCTGAACTATTACAACGACGGCGAAGGCCCCGGCATGGACGCGACGATTTATTCGCCCATCGTGGACCTGAAATTCATCAACAACACGCCTTATCACCTGCTGCTGGAAAACTATTACAGCGCCGAAAATGAAGCGCTAACGTTTAAGTTTTATTCCACCAGCATGGGCCGCACCATCGAAAAATCGGAGCCGGTCTTTGAAAACGTCACCGATGTGCCCGGAACCGACCAGGATCGTTGGGAATTTGACCCGGACCTGCCGGAAGGCACGGTGCAGCAAATTGATTGGGCCACCGAAGGCGCAGACGTATACGTCACCCGCATCGTCAAAAACGCGGACGGCGAAATCATTGAAGAACGCACCTTTGCCAGCCATTACATCCCGTACCCCAACACCTACCACTACGGCCCCGGCGTGGAGCCTTACGATTATTCGCTGGTTCCTGAAGAATAAAGATTGAAGAATGAAGATTGGCACGGTAGAGACGTGAAACGACCACCCATCTCTAATCTCTAATCTTTAATCTCCGATTCCCCCGTTACTTTTGCCTTCCTTTTGCGACTTTTTGTGTAGATTCAAGCACAAAGCGCAAAAGGAAGGCTTATGACCACGACAATTATTGCAAAGGAAACGGCCGTTTCCCCCCTATCTCGCCTCAATTTCCGCCTCATCGCCCAGACCGGTCTGCTGCTGACCGTGTTCATCGCTTTGTTTGCCTACGTCCAGTTTGGCACAGACGCCCTGGCCGGCAACGATGGCTATTACCACAGCAAAATGGGCTGGCTCATTCGCCAGGAAGGACTGAAGCCCGACTTTCCCTGGCTGCCCCAAACCATCCTCAACGCCGACGCTTTTTACGATCACCACCTGCTCTACCACGTTTACCTGGCCCTCTTTGCCACCACCGATCCGGCCGTGGACGGCGGCGCAGCGTTGACGCAAGGCGCTAAGATTGCCAGCATTTTGCTGCCTTCGCTGGCATTTCTGGCGATATGGTGGCTGCTGCGCGGTCAGGGCGTCATCTTTGCCAGCGTGTGGGCGTTAGGGCTGATGGGCGTCTCGTCCGCTTTTCTCTATCGCATGAGTATGCCGCGGGCGCAATCGGCTTCGCTGCTGGTGCTGGCGTTGGCGCTGCACTGGCTACTTAAAGGGCGCTATCGCCTCCTGCTGCCGCTGGGATTTGTCTACGTGTGGCTGTACAATGCCTTTCCGCTGCTGCTGGTGGTGGCCGGTATTTACGTTGCCGCCTCCTGGTTGCTGGAACGGCGCATTGTCTGGCAGGCGTTGGTTTATCCGGCCATCGGCATTGGCCTGGGCATCGCCATCAACCCCTATTTCCCAGAAAACGTCAGCTTTATCATCAGCCACCTGCTGCCCAAAATCGGTGAATCAGCGACGAAGGTAGGCAATGAGTGGTATGCCTATGATACCGATGTGCTGCTGCGCAATTCTGGCTTTGCGCTGGGGGTGTTTGTATTGGGGATTTTGGGATTGGGCTGGCAAAACAAACGCATGGATAAGGCGACGCTGGTGATGTTGGGTACGGCCGTTTTCTTTGGTTTCCTCCTCTTTCGCGCCCGCCGCTTTGTGGAATATTTCCCGGCATTTGCCTTGATGTTTGCCGCTCTCAGCATGTCGCCTATCATCACTGACTGGCTACGCGAAAAACGTCCATCTTTCTACCGCCTGGCTCCTCTGCTGATGCTGCTCATTCTGGCCTGGCCCTTGAGCCAGACGCTGCTCGCCGCCCGCGAAGACCTGGCCGGCTCCAAACCGGCCGACTATTACGCCGGCGCCGCCTTATGGCTGCGCGCCAATTCGGAACCGGGCGTCCACATCTTCCAGACCGATTGGGACGATTTCACCCGCCTCTTTTTCTATAACACCGATGCCGTCTACACGGCCGGGTTAGACCCCACCTACACCGAGTTATACGACGCCGCTCTGTACGAGGAATGGGTGCAGGTAGCCAAAGGCAACGTAGACAGACCCAGCGAATTTATTAAGGCGCGTTTTGGCAGCGAGTTTGTCTTCACTGACTTGAACCATGAAGGCTTTTTAGAGACCGCCGCCGAAGATCCCGGTTTGGAAGAAGTATACCGCGACGAATACGCCGCCATCTTTGCCGTGCGCTAATTGATGGAAGATTGAAGATTGAAGATCAACAAC
>CALFEW010000665.1 GCA_937958365.1 uncultured Chloroflexota bacterium
CGCACGCTGACCAAAAACTGCGTGCTCACCGGCCGTAAAAGCGTAAAGTCAAACTCGCCGCGCCAGACTTCGCCGTCCATCCCGGCCAAAGCATCCAGGCTCGGTCCCATCATCAGGCCGCGCAGGGCGCTCACCGTGAGATAGACGCCCAGCACGGCCAGCGCTGAAGCGTAATCCCAGCCTTGAATATTTTCCACCTGCCCGTAAATGATGCCCAGGCCCAGCAAGCCCGTGGCAAAATTCAGCAGAGAGTGCAGCACGCTGATGAAGAAGTTGGCCCGGTAAGCCACCTCTTCCTGCGCCGATGCGCTGACAAAAGTGCGGATCAGACGTAAATGCAACATGTTATCCTCCAACGGCCGTATACTGCTTCACGCCGCGCCGCCACATGATCTGATACAGCAGCACGGCCGTTGCCAGCCAGCCCAACTGCGCGGCAAAACCAACGGCAAGCTGCGTCCCGTTCAACTGCCCGGTCAACACCTCCGCCGGGAA
This sequence comes from uncultured Chloroflexota bacterium, assembly GCA_937958365.1. Classification (GTDB taxonomy): domain Bacteria; phylum Chloroflexota; class Anaerolineae; order Promineifilales; family Promineifilaceae; genus Leptovillus. Next base: position 496 of record CALFEW010000665.1, read on the forward strand.
GCCGACCATGTAGCGGAAGGGCAGAATCACCGCCGCCACGCGCAAGGCCGGAGGCAGCAGCAAAGTGGGCGCAGCCTGCCCCGCCAGCAAAAAGACGAGGGCGTCTTGCACGGACAACAGGGCATCGGCGCGGGCGGCCCAGAAGGCGAGCAAGGCCAGCCAGTAGCCCCACAAAAAGCGCAGCAGCCAGGCCAGCAGCAGGGCAGGCAGGAAGGCGATGAGGGAAACGGCCGTTACCTGAAACTCCGGCTTCAGCAGCAGCGCCAGCCCCACGGTGATGGGCAGCACGAAGGTAAGATAGACCACTTTACCGGCCAACTCCGAAGCCAGCGTATTGTAAAGCGGCGACATGGGCAGCAGCAGCAGCCGGTTCATGTCGCCGCCGCGAATCAGGTCGCCCACGGTCCAGTTGGTTTGCGAATAGGTGATCTGGTTGACCAGGATCAGCGTCAGATAGTAGGCGATGATTTCGCCGCGTGTCAGGCCGCCCACGGTACTGTCGCCCGCGGCCGTCGCCCAGACAAACATAAAAATCAACGGCTGCATCATCCAGCCGAACGCCAGAATAAAGAAGAAGCTGCGGTGCTGCATCCAGGAGAGCCAGGTCGCCCGGATTAGCGCCAGCCCGCCGCGGTAGTTATGGTTCATGGATGTGCGCCTCCGTGTAAATCTGGTCTATCACTGCCTCCAGCGGCGGGTTTTCGACGGAAAGGTCTACGACGGGCAGGGTGTTCAGCAAATAGGCAGTGATGGCCGACGTTTCCCGCCGGGGGACGCGCAGGGTCAGGTTGGCGGGGTCGTGGTCTAAGACGGCCGTATCCTCCGGCAAACCGTTCCGCCAATCTTCTGCTGCGTTCTCCCGGTCCAGCGTCAGGCGAATGAGCTTAAACGGCGCTAACTGCTCGCTAAGCTGCCCCAACAGGCCATCGTACAGCAGGCGTCCCTGGTGGATGAGGATGATGCGCGGGCAAAGTTCGGCCACGTCGGCCATATAGTGGCTGGTGAGGATCATCGTGGCCCCGGTGCGGCGATTGTAGTCGGCGATGAACTGGCGCAGGCGGCGCTGCATGGAAACGTCCAACCCCAGCGTCGGCTCATCCAGGAAAAGCACGGACGGCCGGTGCAGCAGGGCGGCCATCAATTCACACTTCATGCGCTCCCCCAACGAGAGGTTGCGCACCGGCTTGGTCAACAGTTCCTCCATGTTCAGCAGGGCCGTCAGCTCAGCCATAGTCTGCTGCAAATCGGTCTGGCTGATGCCGTAGATTTCGCCCAATACGTGGAAGGTGTCCAGCGGCGGAATATCCCACAACATCTGGCTCTTGTTGCCCAAGACCATGCTGATGCGCCGCAGATATTCCGGGTGGCGCTCCCAGGGCACGTAACCGGCGACAACGGCCGTTCCCCCCGTAGGGTGCAGCAGTCCGGCCAGCATCTTCAGGGTGGTCGTTTTGCCTGCGCCGTTTGGGCCGATGAATCCCACGATTTCGCCGGGCTGGATGGTGAAGGTGATGGGGGTAACGGCCGTTACCTCTACATAGTCCCGCTGCACCAGGCTGCGCAGCGCCGCGCCCAAACCGCTCTGCCGCTGCGGCACGCGGTACGTCTTGCGCAAATCTTGCACGATGATGTGTGCGTCGCTCATACTTGCTCCTCCTTGTCCGTGACGGTTGGTTTTTGTACGCCACCCCTTATCTTACAAGATTGGTGGATAAGTGGAGGGTTTGTGGGGTTTCTGCCTGGAGCTAAAGCCTCAGGCTAAAAAGCAACGCCCCGTAAACGGGGCTGGGAGTGGGTGACTGGAAGTTGGTGGGCAAATAAGCCGGGTTTACCCGGCGTCGCTTTTAAGACCGACGCTTCAGCGCCGGGCCGAATCAAATGCTTACCCTGGGGCATGGGGAAAAACGGCCGTTGCCGCCATGCGCCTGATCTGTTCAATAATGGCCTGGGCGCGGGCTTCGGCTGCTTGCAAGGTGGTCAGCCAGTTGTCGGTGACGTAATAGATGTCTTCGTTGGGATCAACGGTGTCCAGGGCGGCGCGCAGCCCTTCGCGCTGCCCGGCGTCGAACTGGCGCAACATACGCAGAACGGCCGTCATGCTGTACCCCGCCTGCCTCAATAACCGGATCACCCGCGCCCGCCCCATCTCCGCCGCGCCGTACAGGCGATAGCCGCTCTGCGGCTGGCGCGGCGCCGTGAGCAGACCATTGCGCTCCCAGTTGCGCAGCATGTCGGCGGAGACGCCCAAACGGGCCGCCGCTTCACCGACGCGCAGCGGTGGGTCGGCGGTATCGGCCATCTGGCCTTGCGCCCAACGCTCCAGAAAGGCGACGGCCGTTTCCGCATACGCCTGCTCTGCGCGAACCTGGGCCAGATATTGGTCAGCCAGTTCCAGCGCTTCCCCCAGATTGCCATCCCGCGCCTGGTGAATCAGGCCGATGACAGTGCCTTTGCCGCCGGGATAGGGCCATTGCAGGGCAATGCGCGCCAGGCGCATCTGTTCCAGGTGGGCGGGTGTAAAGCGCCGGTAGCCGCCGGGCGTGCGCGGGATGGGCGGCAGGAAGCCCCATGCTTCGTACAAACGCACGGTGTTGGGATGCACACCCACCGCTTTGGCCACTTCGGTGGTGTAAAGGAAGTTGCGGCTCATGGAGCAGCGTCGGTGGGTGGGCCGCCGGGCCGCCGGGTCAGGATGCGCCGCAGGTAGCCGAGGGCAGCGATGAGGGCCGCCAGGTTGATCACCGTCAATACGCCCAATCCGGCGAGTGCATACCACATGTAGGTCAGGTTGGGCGGTGTGGGAGAGATGGCTGTGCTTGCGGGGGAAACGGCCGTTTCCCCCGCATTGGTCTGTGGCGCCGGTGTGGCGGCCGGGGCGGTGGGGATGGCGGCAACGGCCGTTGCCTGCACGCTGCCGGCTGGCCGCGCCGGGGCAATGCCTTCCGGGTTGCCCATCTGCGCCGCCAGCGCCGCATGGAACACCAGCGGCGAATTCCAGTAAATTGTATGTTCGTTGATGGACCAGGCCGCCTGGCTGTCTACGAACTTCTTGGCGGCGAAGTTGGAATAAAGCAGCGGGTTGGTGTAGGCGTTGGGTCCGCCGGACAGCACGCCCGGCGGCACATCGGGCACGCCGTCGTTGCTCCACTGCTGCGAGAACGGGTGGCGCATGCTGTCCAGGCCGTAGCCAGACACGTAGCTAAAGCGCAGTGGATTGGTTCCCAGCAAATAATTGAGGGCGTCCAGGGAGAGGGCAACGGCCGTGTCCTCTTCCAGTCCCAACGCCCGCGCCCCTACCAGCATCACCAGCGGCGTCGTCAGGGTGACGTAATTGCTGCCCCAGTAAAAGTCCTCATCCAACATCGCCAGCTTCCAGGGCGAAGCCTGCCAGCGTTCGACCATGCGCGCCGACCAGCCGGTGAACATATCGGCAAAGTAGGCCATCACTTCCGGGTCTGGGTTGGCGCTGTGGGCGTAATTGAGCCAGCCCACCATGCCCATGATGCTCACGCCGTAAGCGTTGTCCGTCTCCGTCGTGAAAAACGTGGGGATATCTTCATAGACTTGCTTGATGTGATCATGGTAAACCGCGTCGCCGGTGAGCCGATACAGGGCGGCGGCAGCCCAGAAACGGTCGTCGCGGTCATCGTCGTCGCTGTAAGGGCCGGGCACGGACGGCACGCCGTTGGGATTGGCGGCCAGGTATTGCCAGCCATATTCGGCCGCCGTTTGCAGCACGGCGGCGTAATTGGCGTCGAAGGGAGCGTAAATCAGGGCGGCGTGGGCCAGGGCAGCCACGGCGCTGCCGCTGCTGCTGGTCGGCCGAACGTTGGCCGAATTGTCGCGCATGTCTTCGATGTAGCGCGTGCCTTGCGCCGCCGGGATGACGCCATCTTCCGTGGGCTGGACCATGTGGTAGAAGCCGCCGGAGTCGCGGTCTTGCATTTTCAGCAGCCAGTCCAATTCCCAGCGGACTTCGTCCAGCAAATCGGGCAGGCCGTTGCCGCTTTCGGGGATGTTAAGCTGGCCGTCGGGGAACTGGTTGGGGAAGAGTTCATAGGCCCAGAGCAGGTCGGAGACGGCCGTTGCTCCCGCATTCACGTATTTGCCAAAGTCGCCCGCGTCGTACCAGCCACCGGCCACGTTGCGCGGCGACTGCGCGCCAGAGCGAAACTGGGCGGCGGCGTCTTGTAAATGGCCCGCGCCGCGGGCAAACTGTCCGGCATACTGCGCCTCCAGAGCGAGACCGGAGCGCTGCAAGTAGAAGTAACGTTGGGCGTCGGTGAGGAGACGGCCGTAAACGTCGGCGCCAATCGTAAAGGGCGGCGAGTCTTCGGCTTGTTCGGCGTTTAGCGTGATGTAATAGTCGCCGGGCGTGGTGAGTTGGCTGAAATCGGCCGCCAACAGCCGTTCGCCGGAAACGACGGGGTCATAATCGGCGCGAAGTTCCAGCGCCCCTTCGTAGACGACGCGGCTGCCCAAAAGTTCGCGCACCTGGAAGGTATCGCCGGGTTGGGCGGCCAACGCTTCGGCAAAGCCCGTGACCAGGGCGATTTTGGCCGCGCCGGGCAGATAGCCAAGCTGGTTGACCTTGATGGGCGGGTGGCCCGGTTCCACGTCTGGCGAGGTAAATTTGATGTCGTTGAGCCAGAAGGTCTGGGTACGGCCGTCTACACCGGCAAAGTCAACCGTGTTGATCTGTTCCAGGTTAAATACGCCGGGGACAGGCAGCAGGTCGGTCAGGGGGATGCGCACGTGCTGCCACTGGTCGGTGATGGTGAGCAGGCTGGAGATGGCGAGTTTGTCGGAGGCGAGGTTGAGGGGATCACGGCCGTACACAATATCGCTGATGGAAACCAGAAAATCTTCACCACCGGCAGCGCCCTTCACGTTAAACTCCAGCGCGCCGTTGGCGTAGTAGGGGGCGATGCTGTAAGACTCCCAATCGTGCCCGGCCAGGATGAAGGCCCACCAGCCATATTCGCCGCTGACGCGGACGCGGTAGGAGGGCAGGTCGTTGTACTGTTCGGTTTCGTCCACCGGCAGGGAGGCATACCCGCCTTCGCCAATCACTTCCAGGGTGGAATCGCCGCCGGAACCGGCCCACTGGCCGTAAGGTTCGGCGGCAAAAACGGGCAGGTCGGGCAGTTGGCGGTAGTTGGCGGGGGGAACGGCCGTTTGCGCCAGCGCCGGTTGGTAAAGGCCGATGCTGCCCGCGAGCAGCGCCAGCCAGAGGATGGCTCGTCGTTTCATAAAATCACCTTTTGGGTTGATTGAACGTGCTAACGGTTTATTGTAGCGATTTACCTGAAGTCTGGCCTTACAACAACCTGCCAGGTCTATGAGGATCCGGCAGGTTCAAACGCGACGAGGTCGGGCCAGCCATAAG
>CALFEW010000666.1 GCA_937958365.1 uncultured Chloroflexota bacterium
TGTTGAAAAAATACTTCCGATATCCTTTCAAGACTGCACCTCCCAAGAAACATCAAACATTCCGCCCGTCCGGCGACAACAGCCCCCATATCCATAAAGTCCTGACGCTTTAAAAAAACAGCCATGTCCCGGTTTGTGGGACATGGCTGCTTTTTCGTCAGCTTACAACTTAATTGTTAGCAAGCTCCAGATTATAAAGACCCGCAATACTCCAACCATCCGTCAGGTTGAGCGGGGGTACGGGTGGGGTGGTCCCATCACCGTCAAACGGGAAGTTGGTCCAAACCGTCTCGTTCACCGTATGGAACGATTGGGGACGGTACATCAGTGTAAAGGAGGGAACGTCGCTCAGGTAGATGCTCACCAATTCCGTGTACAGTTCTTCCAACGCCGCCGGGTCAGTCTCGGCGGGGATGGCCTGAATCAAGGCATCGGCGTCGGGGTTAGAATACATGCCCCAGTTACCATTCCAGTTGCTGGACATGCCGATAAATTCAGAACTCATCAGCTTGCGAATACGACCCCACGGTTGCGTCGGGCCAGCGCCATCACTCCACATCATGAAGATGTCATACCCTTCGGGCAGGGGCGCATCGGATTTGGTGACGATTGTCTGGTAAACAGACCATTCGGGGAAGTTGGTGGTAATGTCAATGCCGATCTCAGCGCCGGCCGCAGCCACCACTTCAATCGCGGCTTGCCAGTCAGACCACCCATTGGGGCAGGTAGCGACATAGCTCAGGTTTTCGCCTTCATACTCGCGCCAGCCATCGCCATCGGAGTCCACAATGCCGGCCTCGTCGAGCAGCGCCTTCGCGCCCTCAATGTCGTTACCGGCCCACTGCAAATCCGCCACAGCGTCGTGGTTGAACAAGGCTTGCTCGCCTTCGGTTGGGTTCATCAAAGAGCGCGCAACCTGGTCAAAGGTAGCCGATTGATTGGTCATGGCGTTGGCGATGATGGTGGGGTAATCCACAGCCATGGCAATCGCCTTGCGCACAGCCACCTGATCCAAACCGGGGGATTCCAGGTTGTAGAAGGCGGTGGGCAGGGAAGCGCCGATCTGGTACGGCGGTTCGGGCAGGTAGGTGGAGATGGGCAGGCCATCTTCTTCCCACAACAGATTTACATTGGAGTTGAATTGCTGGCTGACATCCACTTCACCAGCCTGCAAAGCGGTCGTACCGGCCGCATTGTCCTTGAAGATCACATGCGCCAGATAGGTGGGCACAGGCAGTTTGCCCCACATAGAGGCATCCTGACCCCAGTAATTGTCGTCACGAACGTAGATGACTTTTGTGTCGTCGGCAAAGTATTTGTGATAGGGGCCGGAGTAAACAACGTCTTCCGCGGGATCAGCCAGTAGCGCCGTGGCATCGCCAGCGACGCGCGCTTCCAATGTTTCGGTCCAGGCTTTCTGGATGACGTAGTTGTTGCTCAGGTAAGCAGTGACGAGCAGCGGATTGACTGCGGCGCCATCCTCATTCAGTTTGGCCTTGACAACAACCGTCTGGGCGTCCACCGCTTCAATGGCTTCGATGAAATCAATGTTGGCCGCGCCGGTGGGGGTGTTGTATTTGACGTGGGTGGCCCAGGTATAGGCGACATCTTCAGCCGTTACCGGGGTGCCATCGCTCCACATAGCGACCGGCTTGATCTTGAAGGTGATCTCGGTACGTGCTTCATTCCATTCAAAGGGGCCATCAGCCAGCAAAGGATAGACCTGGCCGTCCATCATGTTGTACAGGTAGGGGGTCTCGAACATGATGACGCGGGCGTTATCTTGCTGGGCAATCGCCATGGCATTGTTGTTGCTGTTGGAGTAAGGATTCCAACCAACAACCGAACCCCATTGTTGGCCGTTGAAGTACAGGGTTTCTTCGCGGGGCAGGGCGTTCGGGTCGGCAGCCGCTTCCTCGGCCGGGGCGGCTTCTTCTGCTGGCGCAGCTTCTTCCACCGGGGCAGCTTCTTCTGTTGGCGCTGCTTCTTCTGCTGGTGCGGCTTCTTCTGCTGGGGCAGCTTCTTCCACTGGAGCAGCTTCTTCCACTGGAGCGGCTTCTTCTACCGCAGTTTCTTCTACCGGTGTTGTGGTGCCGCAGGCGGTTAACGCCAGGCTAAGAACCAGCAACAAGCCCAAAATGATATAAAACATATTTTTCTGGTGCTTCATAATTCTCCTCTCTTGATGGTGATTCTTGCAGTTTTCGCAGCAAAACAGGAATGTTTCGGGCGCGTGAACGGCAAAAATCTTATTTTGATGCAGCCTGACATCAGGTTGCTACTTCGTCTATAGTTACAAAATACCGAAAAAAGCAGGGTTTGTATATCAAGTTTTTGGATGATTTCAACAAGTTTAAGATAGAGAAATTGAGCAATAAACCACAACGAGGCATATGAAACTCTCGCAAGAGTTACCCAAATCCGTTACAATGGCCTTCATGTGGGTAACTTATTTGCAGGTTGGTCTATTTCGGTATAATGACATAACTACCCTTCATTGATTCTGGGTTTTTTCAATGGTAAAAGCAATGCAGACGGTTGTACAAGATGGCGTTTTGTGGGTGAGGGAGCAGGAAACGGCCGTTTCCCCACCCATCCTTCTCGACTCTCCCCAATGGAACGATTGGCTTACCAGCCATAAACAATTTAAATTTAAAGGAACCGCCGGACATTTTTCGGCCCGGCGTGAAACCCGGCACGACAACGATTACTGGTATGGCTACCGCCGTCATAACGGTACACTGAACAAAGTTTATCTGGGGAAGTCCGATGAGATCACGCTGGCGCGGCTGGAACATGCGGCAGCCAACCTGGTCGGCAAAACCGTTTTAACGCAATTGACCCTGCCCCCAGAGCCACGAAGCACCCAAAAATCCTGGATCAACAGCGCATTCCCCGCCCTGACCAAAATCAGACCACCGATTTTGCCGCCTAACTTGATCATCCGCCCACGCCTGAGCCAAAAAATTGGCTCGCCGGTTACGTTCATTTGCGCGCCCGGCGGATTTGGCAAGAGTACACTGCTCAACGCCTGGCAACAAGAACGCAGCGACCTGCCCGTGGCCTGGGCTACCCTGGATGCCGACGATAACCGTTTGCCGCACTTCTGGACGACGGTTCTCATGGCGCTGCAAGCGATAGTCCCCGGTTTGGGACAAGAGTTGATGTCCGAATTCCAACTGTCGCTGCCCATTGCCCCTGTCGAAATTGTGACTCGATTGACAAATGAAATCGCCTGTATAACGAGTGAACCTTTCTGCATCGGCCTGGTATTGGATGATTATCATCACATCCAACACGCGGATATTCATGCCTCAATGCAAATCTGGTTAGAACGGCTGCCTCCCGGTGTGCAGCTTGTTGTGGCCACTCGCACCCGGCCGCCGTTGGCGCTCGGCCGGCTGCGGGCCATGGGGGCAGTGACCGAGTTGGAATTGGAGGATTTGCGATTTACGCTGGAAGAAGGCATCACTTTCCTCCAACAACACATCACCGATCCGCCGCTGGCTTACGGAGACATGGAAGCGCTGGTTAAACGAACGGGCGGATGGGCGGCCGGCCTGACGCTGGCCGTATTGGCGCTCAATAAACAGCCAGACCGGCGACGTTTTTTGGATACATTCAGCGGCGCGCATCTCTATCTGCGCGAATATTTTATGGAGACGGCGCTGCACCAACAGTCAACGGCCGTGCAAACCTTTTTGCTGCAAACCTCCATCCTGAAACAGTTAACCGGCGAATTATGTGACATCGTCACGGGGCAAACCGGCGGCGCGCAGATGTTAGACCGCCTGTGGCAGGAAAATCTGTTTATCGTGCGCTCTGAAGAACCAGCCTGGTATCGTTATCACGATCTGTTTGCCGAAATGCTGAGCGACCAGTTGCAGATACAATTCCCGGACCAGATTCCCGACCTCCACCGCCGCGCCGCTGCCTGGTATCGTCGGCAAAATGCTTCAGCCGATGCGGTTCGCCATTTGTTAGCCATCAAAGATTGGGAAGACGCCGCTTCCTTAATCGAAGATGTCGTGCTGCGCGAGTTGGTGGAATACGGTGAAGATTCCCGTTTACTACGTTGGATTCAACAACTGCCGGAGTCAGTCTTCCAACATCACAAGACGCTTTTGTTTGCTTATTTGCGGCTGGCCAAGCTGGCCTTGCACCCGGCCGAAGTAGAGCGCTTTCTTCAACGCCTCGAAACCAACCTTATCGGGCTTGCCGATGAGGCAATGACGCAGGATGAGAGAGAAGTTCTGGCAGAGGTTCGTATCATTCGCCAGCGGAAAATGGCCGGCGACACGGCCATATCTCCAGCCGGTGTATCCGATTCTCGCTGGCAGTTACTGGATGCCTTGTGGATTGTAGAAGCAAGCTATTTGCCGCAAACCGACGAAGTGGGCGAACGTATGCGCGACATTTACGAGCAGGCGCGGGTGCAGGGGAACCTGTTTGTTGTCTTGATTGCGGGCGCAGACTGCGCGAACAGGGCATATTTACACGGCCATTTACGGCAAAGTGAAAAGATTATTTATCAGGTTTTGCAGCAAGCCCTGACACAGCGCGGCAAATTACCGGAACCGGCGAGCATCGCGTTAATCATCCTGAGCCGAATTTGCCTGGTACGCAATGAATTGACTCAGGCTTTCCAATTGTTGCAACGGGCAACGGCCGTTGATCCCAACCCAACCAGCTCCAACATGCCGGTGAATATTGCCATTGTACGGGCAAAATTACAGTCGGCGCTGGGCAACCACGAAGCGGCCAGGGCCACCATTCAAGCGGCGCGGGTATTACAAATGCAGCGACCTTCCGGCGTATGGCGCGACCAGGATTTGGCGGCTTATGAAGCCAGGTTCTGTGTCCGGCAAGGCAATTGGGCTGAAGCTGAACAGTTGTTGAATGAGGCCGAAAAAGAGGAAGGCCACGCCATGTCCGAACTGGTCCGGGCTGAAATCCTGATGCTGCAAAAGCAAACCGCTGCCGCCGAGGCGCTTCTTACTCGTTTTATCGAGCAGTATCCGGTTGGCTTTCCCAATGAACCCTCCATGGACGCCCGGGTGCTGTTGTCCCTGGCGTTGTTCGAGCAGCACAAAATGAATCAGGCGCGGCAGGCATTGGCTGAGACCATCCGACTGGCGGCTCCGGAGCGGTTTATACGGCCGTTTCTGACACACGGTTCCCAACTCGTCCCCCTCCTCACACTGGTCTTACACACCGAAAACCTTAGCGCCGAATCGCAAGAATTCATCCGCGAGATTTTGCGGTTATTAGGACAGGTTGACAATGACCCAACTTTGCTCCCGGAAGACAATCTCAAATCTCTGGCTACGGCCGCTTCCATCACCGGGCGGGAACAAGACGTTTTGCGACTGATCCGTGATGGGCTGTCCAACCGCGAAATTGCCGACGAGTTGTGCATCTCGCCGGGCACAGTCAAAACACATCTTGCCAACATCTACGGCAAGCTGGAAGTCAACAGCCGGGTTCAAGCAGTTGCAGAAGCGCAAATGCTCAAGCTGCTCTGACGACAATATTCTGGCTCGGCGGATTGACGCCAATGAGTGACCAGGGTGATTAAGGCAAAAAAAGAGCCGGGCCTCAAATAAGACCCGGCGTCTGCGAACTCATTACCCCCTCTGCAAGAAGGTTAAGTTCAATGCCCCGCAAACTTTTATCCCGCCGGTACGGACGTCGGCGGCTTATTTTTATTGTACACCAGATTTCCCGCAGATGACGAGCTTTTCCAGGAAAATCTCATCACCCGTTTTAAAATTGGGCACAGACAACACGAATTTAGTAGCCGCGGTATCCTTACCGCGTTTACACCAGCGCGGTAAGGATACCGCGACTACAGGCTCGAATTTGTAAAGATGACTTCTCGG
>CALFEW010000667.1 GCA_937958365.1 uncultured Chloroflexota bacterium
TTACATTGCCCAGGTATTGCGCCACCTGCCCACCGGCGACGACAATCCGCAGCCAGTAGTCTTCACTCGCTTCCATGACGACCTGACCGACACGCCAGGTCTAACCTTTGTGGGCAGCCGCTGGCCCACCGAACGACGCAGCGTGCGCATCGTCTGGGAGCAGGTCGTCTGGCCCTGGCAGGCCTGGCGGCAAAAGCTGGATTTGCTGCACAGCATGGCCTTTGTCACGCCGATTTTTTCGCCCTGCCCGGCCATCGTCACCGTGTACGATTTGAGCTTTCTCCACTTCCCGGAACGTTTCCCTCGCTTGCAGCGCTGGTATTTAACAAGCCAGACCGGTCGCTCCTGCCGCCAGGCGCGGCGGGTCATCACCATCTCGGAATCCGGCCGTCAGGACGTCCACCAATTTTTTGGCGTGCCCCTGGCGAACATTGAAGTGGTCTATCCGGGCGTGGATGCGCTGTATCGGCCGCTGGCAGCAGCCGAAGTGGACGCTTTTCGCCAGAGGGAACATTTGCCGGAGCGCTTTGTGCTGCACGTGGGCACATTGCAGCCGCGCAAAAACATCCCTACGCTGCTAGAGGCTTTTGCCCAACTACCCGATCCAGACCTGCATCTGGTGCTGGCGGGCGGCAAGGGCTGGCTGTTTGACGAGATTTTCCGACGGGTGCAGGCGTTGGGTCTGGAAAAGCGGGTGCGCTTCACTGGCTACGTGGCGGATGAAGAGCTGCCGCTGTGGTACAACGCTGCCACGCTGTTCGTCTTTCCGTCGGTGTATGAGGGGTTTGGGATGCCGGTGGTGGAGGCAATGGCCTGCGGTACGCCGGTGGTTGCTTCGCGCAGTTCTTCGATTCCTGAAGCAGCGGGCACAGCGGGGCTGTTGTTTGACCCGCACGACGCAGCGGACCTGGCGGATCGTATGGCAAGCGTACTTAACGATCCGGCATTGTCGGCTAGAATGCAGCAGCAGGGAAAGGAACACGCCGCTAAATTTTCGTGGGAGCAGGCGGGCCGGCAAACGGCCGTTATCTACCGTCAGGCATTACAATCGAAATGAGAACCCGCCACATTCGCTTGATCACCATTGCCACCGATTTAATCCTCATCAATCTTGGCTTTTTGGTGGCCTACATTGCCCGCTATCGCTGGCAATGGTTTTTGCCCGTGCCGCAGCAATTTTTTGAGCCATACGGCCGTTATCTGGGGCAGCAACTCATCCTCAATCTGCTGCTCATCCTCACGTTTTCGCAATCGCGGGTGTGGGTGCGGCGGCGCGGCGAGTTTTGGGTGGACGAGATCTCGCGGGTGGCGTATGCTACGGCAACGGCCGTTGTGCTGATGATGGCCGTTACCTTCTTTTTGCAGCCCAATGGCCCATTCTCCCGCCTGATGTTGTTTTGGATCTTTTTATTTGTGGTGCTGTTTGTGGGCGCATCCCGGTTGATGCGACGTTGGACGCTGGCCTATTTGTATCGGCACGGCCGTTGGGTAGACCGCGTCCTGGTCATTGGCTCCGGCGAAACGGGTCGCAGCCTCATTCGCACCCTGCTGGCCCGCCCCGACCTGGGCTACCAGGCCATCGGCTACCTGGTAAACGGCAGCCAGGAAGACAACATCGGCCTGGGACTCATCCCCCACCTGGGGCCTTATCAGGAGCTGGAAAACGTCCTGCAAGAACTGCCCAGTCTGCACACCGTCTTCATCGCCCTGCCCGGCGAAATGCACCAGGAAACGGTTCGCCTATTGGACATTTGTGAGAATCAGGGCGTACGCGCCCAGGCTGTGCCCGATCTGCTCCAGATCAGTCTGCATCGGGTGGAGTTTACCAACATGGCGGGCATCCCGATTTTGGGCGTGCGCGAAGTGAATATCAATCGCCTGGAACGCTTTCTGAAGCGAGTGATGGACCTGGCAATCCTGGCTGTTTTGGCAATTCCTTCGCTGCTGGTGGGGCTTGTGGTGGCCGTCGCTATCAAACTCGATTCGCCAGGGCCGGTCATTTATTCCGGCGTGCGGGTGGGGCGCAGCGGCAGATTGTTCAAGATGTATAAGTTTCGCTCGATGGTCATCAACGCCGAGGAGCAAAAAGAGGCGCTGCAAGCCCTAAACGAAGCCGATGGTCCCCTCTTCAAAATCAAAGATGATCCGCGCCTGACGCGCGTCGGCCGTTTCATTCGGCGTACCAGCATGGACGAACTGCCACAATTGTTTAACGTGTTACAGGGCACGATGAGCATGGTTGGCCCCCGACCGCCGCTGCCGGAAGAAGTGGCGCAGTACAAACCCTGGCACCGCCAACGGCTGACGGTAATAGGCGGGCTAACCGGCCTCTGGCAAGTCAGCGGCCGCGCCGACCTGACCTTCGACGAATTGTGCCTGCTGGATATTTATTACATCGAAAACTGGTCGCTTTCTGTGGACATCCGCATTTTGCTGCAAACGGTCCCGCACATGCTTTTTGGCCGCGGAGCCTACTAAAATTGTCAATAGCCAATTGACAATTGACAATTAACCATTGGCTATTGACAATTTTTCATTCTTCATCGGGCACAGATGGCTGATCCATACGGATGACTTCGCCGTGGATGTTGATGATGATGCGGAATCCCAACATGCCGAGCATGTTGCGCGCCTGTTCGGGAATGCCCTGGGCGATGATCTGATTCATGTCAATGTTGCGTAGGGAGGCGTCTACGGCCGCTTTGGTGAACAGGTCGTCCTTGCCCATCATGTTAAGCATCTGTTCTACGGCTACGTCCTTGTTGCTTTCCAACTGCTGCAAGAAAACACCCAAAACCTGGCGGTCTACGTCTTCGGAATTGACATGCCGCCAGAAGCCATCGTCGTCAATCACGTACTGCGCTTCGTCACCGATGAGCCGGGTTTCAACCAAACGGTCATGTTCATCGTAAACCAGGCCGGCAAAAAGTGCTTGATGTGCCATTTGTCGTTTATCCTTTGTTCCGGGCAAGATGCTGCATCTTACCAGCGTAATCTTATGGTACGCTTAAATCATACAAATTTCCCAGCCTTTGACCAAGAAGTTTTAAGCCAATTTGCGGCTTTTACAGGTGTTTATGAGGGCAATCTAGGTAATGCGTGCAGGGCAAAAGGCGTATGGTATAATCGTCGCTTGGTTGATTTTGGGAAGAAACAACCATATTTTGAGAAATAAGGTAAAGATCGTTGTTTAGACCATTAGATTGGCTGTTAGGCCTGTTTTCATTAGACATTGGCATTGATCTGGGCACGGCCAATACCCTGGTTTACATTCGTGACAAGGGGATTGTGATTAACGAGCCTTCTTGGGTCGCCATTAACAAGCGGACCAGACGGCCGTTAGCCATTGGGGCCGAAGCGCGGGAAATGGTCGGCCGAACGCCAGGCGACATTGTGGCGATACGGCCGTTACGCGATGGCGTGATCTCTGAATTCGAGATCACCGAAGCCATGCTCAAATACTTCATAGACAAAGCCCACGAACAAATGATTGTGCCCTTTCCCCGGCCGCGCGTCGTGGTGGGCATCCCCAGCGGCGTCACCGAAGTGGAAAAACGCGCCGTCTACGACGCCACCATCTCCGCCGGAGCGCGGGAAGCCTTCTTAATCGAAGAGCCGATGGCTGCGGCCATTGGCGCGGGGCTGCCCATTATTGAATCGCGGGGCAGCATGATTGTAGACATCGGCGGCGGTACGACCGAAGTGGCGGTGTTTGCCATGGGCGGTATCGTCATCAGCCGTTCCATCCGCGTGGCCGGCGACGAAATGGACGAAGACATCATCCAGTACGTGCGCAGCAAATATAATCTGCTCGTCGGTGAACGCATGGCTGAGCGCGTCAAAATTGGCATTGGCTCCGCCTTCTCTCTGCCCGAAGAGCGCACGATGACCGTGCGTGGGCGCAACCTCATCAATGGCCTGCCGCAATCAGTGGAAATCAGCAGCATTGAACTGCGCGAAGCGATGGGGCCTTCCATCAACATCATCGTAGACACCGTGCGCGACGCTTTGGACGACACGCCGCCGGAATTGGTGGCGGATTTGATGGAAGCGGGCGTATGTCTGGCGGGTGGCGGGGCGCAAATTCGCGGCCTGGCGGAGCGCCTGGAAGACATGGTGAAAATGCGCGTGTGGGTGGCCGAAGATTCGATGACGTGCGTGGCGCGAGGCGCAGGCCGGGTATTGGAAGACCTGAACAACTACTCGCGCGTATTGGTCGGCACGCACCGCGGCAGCACCCACCATTAAAACGAGGGACTGGGAACGATGAACGAGAAAATGTGTTCTCAGTTCATTGTTTGTTGTTCAGCGTTCAGAGTTTAGAATGAACCTTAATGATGCGCCGCGACGGATTCGCTGGGTTACGGTAGCTTTTTTACTGGGGATAGCGATTTTGTTGTCTATCCTGGATGCGACCGGCAACATGGATGTGGCTTTTAGCGTTCTGCGCGATCCGTTTACGGCCGTTCTCAACCTCACCTCTGGCAGCGCCGACACCGTAGCCGGGGCCTTGGCCGGCCCGCGTGATCTGGAAACAGCCCGCGCCGAAATCGCCCTGCTGCAATCGCAAGTTGACGACCTGGAACGCGAAAATGAAGAACTGCGCGAAATTCAGGGCGAATACCAACTCTTGTTAGACCTGTTCAACCGCGCTCGCCAATCACCCGAATACACCCGCCAGACTGCCTCCGTGATTGGCCGCGACACCAGCCCCGCCATCCGCAGCATCATCATAGACAAAGGCACCGACGATGGCGTGCGCGTGGGGATGCCGGTGGAAAGCGCGCGCGGCCTGGTGGGGCGCGTCTACCGCACCACCGCCCGCTCGGCGCAGGTGGCTCTGATTACGGACAATACCAGCGCCGTGCCGGCCCGTCTGGGCAATTCCCGCGCCACCGGCTTATTGCGCGGCGGTGAATTGGGTGGCTCTTTGTTGATGGATTGGATTGACTTGAAATATCAGGTGGCAATTGGCGAAGTGGCGCTGACGTCTGGGCTGGGCGGCGAGTTTCCGTCGGGCATTGTTATTGGCCGGGTGATTGAGGTGAATCGCAGCGAGGCGGAACTGTCGCAGCAGGCGTTGGTGCAGCCGGCGACAGATTTTGATTCTCTGGAAATTGTCTTTGTGATCACCGATTTTCAACCGTTAGACGTGGACATTTTTGCCAATCCGGGGAATTAGCTTGCGATGCGCGCCACTATTTACGTAGCGATTCCCTTGATGTTGTTGTTGGCGGTGCTGCAAACGGCCGTGCTGCCGCGTTTTCCTATCTTTGGTCTGGTCCCCCAAATCTCGTTCCTGGTGGCGCTAAGCTGGTCGTTATTGCATGGGCTGGAAGAAGGGCTGGCCTGGGGCTTTGTCGCCGGCATTGCGCTGGACTTGTTTTCGATTGGACCGTTGGGAGCGACGGCGCTGGCCTATATGACGGCCGTACTTGCA
>CALFEW010000668.1 GCA_937958365.1 uncultured Chloroflexota bacterium
TTGCCACACCTGGGCGCGAGAAATTTCGGCCGTGGCCGCGTCTTCCATCAGGTTATAAATCGGTACGCAGCCGTTGCCATCCAGCCAGGCGGCCATGTACAAAATGCCCACGTCAATGTTGGTGCGCAGCCCTTCTTCGGTGATGGTCCCTTCGGGCACGGTGAGCAAATCGGCCGTTGTCACCTGCACATCTTCCCGGCTGCGGAAAATCTGGTTGGGCGTGGGCATGTATTTGTCGAATTCCTCTTTGGCGATGCCGACCAGGCCGGGATGGGCCACCCAGGTGCCGTCGTGGCCGTCTTTGGCTTCGCGTTCTTTGTCGGCGCGCACTTTAGCCAGCGCCTTTTCATTGGCCGCGAGATCGCTTTTAATCGGAATTTGCGCTGCCATGCCGCCCATGGCGTGAATGCCGCGCCGATGGCAGGTTTTGATGGTCAGCAGCGAGTAGGAGCGCATCATGTGGCTGGTCATCGTGACCTGAGCGCGGTCGGGCATGACAAATGTGGGGTAGTTGCGGAATTTGCGGATGATGCTGAAGATGTAGTCCCAACGGCCGCAGTTGAGACCGGCGGAATGCTCTTTTAGCTCCCATAGGATCTCGTCCATCTCAAACGTCACCATGATGTTTTCGATGAGGACGGTGGCGCGAATGGTCCCACGCGGGATGCCCAGTTCATCTTGGGCCATGTTGAAGACGTCGTTCCACAAGCGGGCTTCCAGGTGGCTCTCCAGTTTGGGCAGGTAAAAATAGGGGCCGGTTCCTCGCTCCAACAGCGCGTGGGCGTTGTGGTAGAAGTAAAGGCCAAAATCGAACAGGGAAGCGGAAATGGCACGGCCGTTCCGCAGCACATGTTTTTCTTCCAGATGCCAGCCACGGGGACGGACCATGAGAACGGCCGTTTTCTCAGCTAACTCGTAAAACTTGCCCGACGCCGGATCGGTGTAAGTAATCTCGCGCCGCACGGCGTCGCGCAGGTTGATTTGCCCTTCGATGGTCGCCGGCCAGGTGGGCGAATGCGAATCTTCAAAGTCGGCCATGAACACGTTCGCCCCGGAATTAAGGGCGTTGATGATCATTTTGCGGTCTACCGGGCCAGTTATTTCCACGCGACGCTCTTGCAGGTCGGTCGGGATCCGGGCAACGGTCCACTCGCTGTTGCGGATAGATGCCGTCTCCGGCAGAAAATCCGGGAAGACGCCTGCGTCAATCTCGGCCTGACGCTCGCTGCGGCGCTGAAGCAGCTCGCGGCGACGTTCGCCAAAAGCCTGTTCCAACGTCAGCACAAAAGCCAGCGCTTCAGGGGTTAAAATCTCCTCGAATTCAGGACTTATCGTTCCGGTAATCGTCAACTCTTGCACCTGCATTCACAACCTACCTTTGTTTTGTCATGGGTGGGAAACCATGCGCCCTGTGGACCAATTGTTGATCCGGGCTGGCAAAACGGCTCCAAATAGTGTAAAATTACTTTTAGCGAATATTCGCTAAGTGTGAAATCTAGTATAATCGGGAAAATTTTCTTGTCAACCCTGATAAAAGATTGAAGATGAAAGATTGAGCCTGTTGAAAAACTAACTGCGTTCTCCGTGGTTAAAAAAGGCTCTTTCAGGGGATTCAATATTAGAGAGTCGCCAATCTTCAATC
>CALFEW010000669.1 GCA_937958365.1 uncultured Chloroflexota bacterium
CAACCATCAACTAACCGGAGAGTGCATGGCTCGATACCAGGTTCCCCCGGACCCACGTGATCCGGAAAACAAACTAACCAATAAACGGCCGCGACGGCAGCGCCAAGACGAAAGAGAGCCGGTTCCCTGGCTGTGGCTGGGCTTGGGCGTCATCGTTACCCTGGTTGGCGTAGGTCTGGCTTACGCCATTGCCAGCAGCTTCTTGACGCGCCCGCCGCTGCCCGTAGACCCCTTAGCGCCCACCGT
Organism: uncultured Chloroflexota bacterium; assembly: GCA_937958365.1. Classification (GTDB taxonomy): domain Bacteria; phylum Chloroflexota; class Anaerolineae; order Promineifilales; family Promineifilaceae; genus Leptovillus. The sequence continues at coordinate 247 of CALFEW010000669.1, forward strand.
CATCGTGCTGACCGCGCCGCCCAGCCCGACAGTGACGCAGACGCCCAATTTGCCCACTCCCACCAGCATCCCTACGACGACGCCGGTGGCGACGCGCGATTTTTCTGTGGCCCCCGAAGAAGTGCAGGTTGAATTTTACGCCCGTGTCGCCAATACCGGTGGGATTGGCGTCACAATACGTGGCGGACCAAGCATCAATAACGCCCCCATCATCATCGCTCCCGAAGGCGACATTGTGTTTGTCCTGGCCGGTCCTGAAGAGGGCAACGATTTACTGTGGTGGAATATTCGCCTGGAAGATGGCACGGAGGGTTGGGCTGCGGCCGATTACCTGGAACCATCGGTCGGGCCTGGAAATGAATAAAGGACCTAACATGTCAGCTTTTAAGATTGCCTTGCCCACAGACGATGGGCTAATGATTGGCGCTCACTTTGGCCGGGCGCAGGCTTTTAAGGTTTTCACCCTGGACGATGGCCGGGAAATTCAGGCGGAACTGCGCAAAATGGCGGGCAACGGCCGTCACGAACATCACGCCCACGACGAACATGATCCTGCCCACACCCATTCCCACGATGATAAATTTGCCCTCATAGCCGACTGCCAGGTTCTTATCGCCGGTGGCATGGGGCAGCCCGCCTACGACCGCCTGCAAGCGATGGGCCTGACGGTTATCCTCACCGGCGAGAAGCAGATTGCGCAGGCATTGGCCCTTTACCAGGCAGGGACGCTAAGCAGTGATTTGCGCCGCATCCACGCCCATCACCATCATCACGAAGACAAACCAGACGTTACATTTTTTGACGTTTAGCCCCCCTGTTGGCTCGCATCGTGCAGGTTTTTTGGTGACAGGCGTCAGGCCAATGCGTGACAGATGACATTGGCCGGCAAAGTGAGTTACCGTGATAATTTACCTGGGTGACGATAAGTGACGTTGATGAATTGAAGGGATTTGTCGTCGTTAATATGGCTGATGAACAAACAAGGTAAACACATCCACATCAATGGCATTGTTCAAGGGGTCGGTTTCCGACCCTTTGTGTTTGCGCTGGCCGAGCGTTATGGACTGGCGGGTTGGGTGCGGAACACGTCGGCCGGGGTGGATATTGAAGTAGATGGTCGCCCGGACTTGTTGGCGGCGTTTGTGGCGGCCCTGACGGCCGAAGCGCCGCCGCTGGCCCAATTAGACGATATTTCGGTGGTGGACGTCCCGGCCAATGGCTTTGTCGGTTTTCAGATTGCACCGTCAACGGCCGTGCCCAACGCCTTCCAACCCATCTCCCCCGACGTCTGCATCTGCGATGATTGTCTGCGCGAACTGTTCGACCCCAACGACCGCCGCTACCTGTACCCTTTCATTAACTGCACCAACTGCGGTCCGCGCTTCACCATCATCCAGGACATTCCCTACGACCGGCCTTTCACGACGATGGCCCCCTTCGCGATGTGCCCCGACTGCCGCCGCGAATACGAAGACCCCCGCGACCGCCGCTTCCATGCCCAGCCGGTGGCCTGCCCCGTTTGCGGCCCGCAGGTTTGGCTGGATTACGGATTGCGGATTGCGGATTGCGGATTGGAGACCTCTTCCGCAATCCGCAATCCGCAATCCGCAATCGAAGCGGCGCAGCGCCTGCTGGCCGAGGGCAGCATTCTGGCGATTAAGGGGTTGGGGGGCTTTCATCTGGCGTGTGATGCGTTGAATGAAACGGCCGTATCTACCCTCCGCGCCCGCAAACTGCGCCGCGACAAACCCTTCGCCCTCATGATGCCTGACCTGGCAACCATCGAACAACACTGCTTCGTCAATGAGGCCGAACGCGAGCTGCTGCTTTCCCGCGAGCGCCCCATCGTCCTGCTGCGCCGCCGCCCCGATTCGCCCATTGCCCGCGCCTGCGCCCCCGGCCAGGAGCATCTGGGCGTGATGCTGCCGTACACACCGCTGCACTATCTGCTCTTCCACCCATCCGCCATCCAAAATCCGCAATCCGCAATCCGCAACCCGCAATCAGAAATCCTGGTCATGACTAGCGGCAACCTCAGCGAGGAACCCATCGCCTACCGCAACGACGAGGCCCGCGAGCGGCTGGCCGATCTGGCCGACGCCTTCCTGATGCACAACCGCGACATCCACATGCGCTGCGACGATTCGGTAGTGCGGATTGTGGATTGCTTTCCGAAATCCGCAATCCGCAATCCGACATTGCTCCCGCTGCGCCGTTCGCGTGGGTATGCGCCGTTTCCGGTGAAGCTGCCCTGGCCGGCGCCGCCGATTTTGGCGGCCGGAGCGGAGTTGAAAAACACATTTTGTATCACCAACGGCCGTTACGCTTTCCTCAGCCATCACATCGGCGACCTGGAAAATTATGAGACGCTGCAATCGTTTGAGCAGGGCGTGGCCCACTTCGAGAAGCTGTTCCGCGTGCAGCCGGAAATCATCGCCTACGACCTGCACCCCAACTATTTGGCGACGCGCTATGCGCTGGAGCGGGCGGCGCGAGAGGGGCTGACGGCCGTTCCCGTGCAGCACCACCACGCCCACATCGCCGCCTGCCTGGCCGAAAACGGCCATCCCGGCGACCGTCCAGTGATTGGCGTCAGCTTTGATGGCACGGGTTACGGTGACGATGGGGCAATTTGGGGCGGCGAATTTCTCATCGCCGATTATGCGGGGTATGAACGGCCGTATCACCTCATCTACACACCTTTGCCCGGCGGCG
>CALFEW010000670.1 GCA_937958365.1 uncultured Chloroflexota bacterium
TTTGCCTATTTGCCAAGCGCGGCGCGTATGTCGGCGGCATGCAGCCGCTCATGGTCGGCAATGATGTGGCAAATTTCCTCGATGGTCATGATGCGCCCACTGCCGTGCCGCCCCTTTTTCTGCCAATCTTCCTCCGTCAACGACTCCATGAAAGCAAACAAATTTGTCCGGTTTTGCTGCATGTCGGCCACCAGATCGGTAGGCGTTTTGGTCTGAATCTTCTTCAGGCGGCTGGCGTTCCAGCGATCCAGGTCGAAATCTTCGGGCACGCCTTCGCCACCATCGCGGATGCGGGCCATCAGCGCGGTCATGCTGTTTTCGGCGTCGGTGACGTGGCGAAGCAGGTCCAGCACGCTCCAGGAAGCGTCCTCGGCGAATACGGCCGTTCCCCACTCCGCCTCATCCAATCCACCCATCAGCGCCAACATCTCCTGGCGACTGGCTGTCAATTTCGTGCGTAACTCTGCTTTTTGATCACTCATGTTTGCCTCCATTTGTTTGGTTTGACGGTTTGTTGGTTGGTTTTGCACGGCTAAAGCCCGCCAGATTTTTGCCGTGCCTGCTAACTTTCCCCTGACGGCGCGACAAAAGACGGCAGGCAGGGGTCGGCGTCGTCGCCCAGGTAGACACGGTAAGCGACTTCACTGGCGGCGTCCGGCGCAAGGGTGACGGCCGTTGGCGGCTGACGAAACAACCAACTCAACAGGTCGCTGGATGAACCCTTGAAGTTTGGCCCATAATACTCGATGGTTGTGCGCGGCGGGGGTGGCTGGTCGGTGGGCGCATATCGAGGCACAAAACCGTACCAGGCCAGGTTTTCGGCCATTTGCCGGTAAAGGTCTTCATCGCCGCTGACAATTTCGACGATGATCGGCGGGCGAGTGGCGCGGTTGAGAGCGGGCGGCTGCATGACCCGGCTCAGGATGGGCACGGCCGTTTCTGGGACCAACAACTGCGTAGACCAGCCTGTGCCCGGTTCCTGCCAGGAACGCACTGCGTCACCGGCAATCGCCAGGTGCTGGACGCCATTCTGGCGCACGGCCGGGGCCAGGGCGGCCAGTTCCAAAACCACCGGCAGCGTCAGGTCGGTTTCGATGGCGTCCTGGTAAACGCGCCACAAGTCGGGCAGATCGGTGACGATGTTTTGGTCCAACCCACGATCCAGAATGGCCCGCAGCACTTGCTGCTGCCGCCGGCCGCGCTCAAAATCATTCGTCGTGCGCCGGGAGCGCGCATACCAAAGCGCCAGATCGCCGTCCATCTGGTAAACGCCCGGCTCCAGAGTAAACATCGCCCAATTTTCCTCGACGGTGGGGTCTAATTCCGGCGACGCCAATCGCCAATCGCGCAAAGCGCACGTCACCACGACCTCCACGCCACCGACAACATCCACAACGCTCTTGAAACCATCAAAGCCAATGCGGGCGTAATAATCTATGGGGATGCCCAGATTGTACTCGATGGTGTCTTTCAGCAGGCCGCCGCCCGCGCCGGGATATTCGACGCCGTGACCGTGAGGCAAGGCCAGGTTGATTTTGGTCATGAGCCAGCCGGGGATGTAGACGTATAAATCGCGTGGCAGGGAGAGCATGACGGCCGTTTTTGTCTCACGGTTGATGGAGACGATGATGATGCTGTCGGTGCGACCACCCTGGGCTGCGGCCACGTCGTTGCCCACCAGGACGATGTTGGTGACGGCGTCGCTTTTGGGGAAGGGCGGCATGGGGCTGGGCACGGCCGTTGGCGGCGTGGCTTGCAGGGTGGCATACGGCCGTATCGTCGGCAGCGGGGTAGGCGTAGGCTGGGGGGTAAAGGTCGGTGGTAACGTCGCTGCGGGTTCCTGGGTTGGCGGGCTGGAAACGGCCGTATTGGTGGGTGGTAGGTTGACCACATTTGGAACAGCCAGGACTGTGGACGTGGCCGTTTGCGGCACGGCCGTTACCGCACTGGTTGGCAAAACAGCAACGGTGGCCGGTCGGCAGCCGCTTAGCAGCCAAACGGCCGTGAACAACCATAAAACGAGTACGATAAAGTGGGAAAACGTGCGGTTCATGTTCGCCTATTTTAACCTGCCCGGCTGAACACAACCATTTCCCGTAAAAGCTATTACAATTAACGGCATGGTTCAGTAGCCGCGGTATCCTTACCGCGTTTACACCAGCGCGGTAAGGACACCGCGACTACTATAATTAGAGACTGGAGATTGGTTCAATCTTCAGTCTCCCGCAAGGTATTCAATCCATGTTTCTGAAGGTGATTTCATGATCCGTACACCACATGTCTGGCTGCTCTTTGTATTGGCTGGCGGGTGGCTGGTGGCTTGCGCCGCCGCGCCCGCGCCTACGCCCACGCTGCCGCCCTGCGAAGTTACAGACCAGACGGCCGTTTCCGTTACCTTCCTGGACGAAAACAACGAGCCATTAGACCGGGTACAGGTCAGTTACCGGGCCAATGGCGGCTCCTGGCAGGATCTGCCGGAGCGCGTCAACGGCCAGGCGTTCATCCCTGGCGGCGGCGGCGCGTATGAGGTTCGCGCCAACAAGACGGGCTACACATTGGGAGAAACGGCCGTCATCGTACCCGCCGCCATCCCGGAGACCTGCAAAATCACCACCCAGACTATCACTCTGCAACTGGCGCAGGCCATCTGTCCCAACACGCCTGCGCCGCTAACGCTGGAAGTGCTTGCTCCCGACAGCGCGTCCGACGACGCACCCGAACTGGTGTTAACGGCCGTCACGCCGGGCGGCAATCGCCAGACCCTGGCTTGCCAACCAGACGGCCAGGCGTGCCAACGTTTTGCCTTACCGCTGGACAATGTGGGCGATTACCAGCTTGTCCTGGACAACCTGCCCGAATTCAGTGGGCTTTCGGTAAATGATGGCCTGATCGGCTACGATTGGCTGCCTTACGAAATCGAGCTGCGCCACGGCACGCAAACGCGGGTGGTAAGCGGCGCAGGCGCCAATCGCCTCAACTTGAATTTTGCGGTGACGCCTGACGAAGTGGGCTGCCCGCTGCCCGATCTACGCGGCCTCACGGCCGTCGCCTCGCCCGACCTGAACAGCGGTAAACCCTACCCGCCGGTAAACATATATCACGACGGCAACCTCTTAATGACCGACCTGGGCGCAGCCGAATGCCGGGTGCGACCGGTTATCACCCCGATTGATTATGAAGTGATCGTTCCGGCAGGCACACCCCTGGCCGACGTATCGCTGCTTTATTGGCTGAATGGCGATTGGCAGGAAGGGGTATGCCAGGTGGCCAACGGCCGTTTATTTTGCACCGCCGAATTCCCCATCCCCCTGCTCCGCCAACCTTACAGCGTCAAGGCCGTCGTAGCCGGCGAGGAACACATAGAAACGCAGTTACCATTTGATACCCTGTGCATCGTTTTTCGATAAGAACCGCCCATGCGGTGAGAACCGCCAATGGTTGAAATTGCCTCTTTTTTTATCCGCCACATAGACGTGGT
>CALFEW010000671.1 GCA_937958365.1 uncultured Chloroflexota bacterium
CAAACCAGCGACGGCACATACAAAAACCGGTCAGACATGTTGATCATGGTAATTTCGTGCTGCTTACCCAACACGCTGCCCAGATACAAAGCGGCGGTGTGCCCGGCAAACCCCGCCCCAATAATTGCAACTTTTGCCATACATCCTCCTGAAAGTAGGTCGCCAAAAATCTTTCTGTGACCAAAAGCTACAAAAATAAGGGAAACTTTTGTAGTTCTGCTCGGCAAAATTATAGATGGTCATCCCACGAGATTTGTATGGAACGTGTAAGGGTTTGGTAATGATTTCCCAGAAATTAGAGACTGGAGACTTCTAATCTCCAATCTTTAATCTCTAGTCTCCGCCCTTTTCTTCTGCGCAACCTTTTCCCCAGGGTCACGTATAAAGGGATGTGTTGTACAATGAGTACATGGCGTCAGGAGAAAACGCATCATAGACAAGCAGAGGTGGACGAGAGATTTCAGTTCCTGCCAATCTCCCTTCCCCGTTTCTTATAAAAGGAATAGACCATGAGTGCAAAGAAAACAGACAAATACGAAGAATTACGCGCGTCCCTGGGAACATTGCCCCACGTCAGCCCGACCCAGGTAGACACGTGGGTAGATTTGCAGCGCACCATTGACGGAACCCGCGATTACCTGATTCGCGCCGTGCCGCAAGCGCAGTTCAGCATTGACGAAGCGCAAAAAATCCTGGCCCAGCGGACTTACACGCTGGTCTTTTTTGGCGGCACCGGCGTAGGTAAAAGCACGTTGATCAATGCGTTGCTGGGCCGGAATTTGCTGCCGACCGGGGCGGTAACGGCCGTTACCGGCACCATCGTCTACATCGAACAGGCCGAAGAAGGCCAGGCCGAATCCCTCATCCTCACCTACTGGAGCAAAGACGAATTCGCCGAGCGCGTGCGCCGTCTCTGCCAGTTGGCCGACATTGAGGGTTTCGACATTACCAACGAAGGCGAACGCGACCAGGCCCGCGAAACCATCAAAACCGTCGTAGAAGCCGGCCGCGACAACGCCAAAACCGAGCGCGACGAATACCTGGACATCCTGGTAGACTGCCTGGACTCCTACGACCACAACAAAAGCCTCTACCAGAACGGTGGCACGCCCCCGCCCATGAGCCTGGCCCTGGAAGACGAAAACTCCATGCGCCACCTGCGCGAAGATGGCTTCAAAGGCAGCACCCAGCGGCAAATCCGCCTGGTCAAAGCCGCCACCTTCAAAATTCATCCGCAGGCCGGTCTGCCCAACCTGCTCATGAACGGCTACCTGCGCATCGTAGACGTGCCCGGCCTGGGCGCGGGCATGAAGCTGCACGAAGCCATCACCCTGGAAGAGATGAAGCGCGAAGACGCCATGATCGTCCTGGTCACAGACGCCGGCCGCCAGCGCGTGGACGAGATGAAATCGCTTTCGGCCGTCAACTGGATCAAAGAAAATCGCCTCTTCGGCCTCAGCGGCGCTGATTTAGACGAAGCTGCTTCCAAGATTTTCCTGGCCGTCAACGGTGGCAATATCCGCCAGGCCTTCGACCGCCTCAACTCTGGGCTGCCCCAGGCTGAATTGGAAGTGAAGGAAGTGACGCGCTACATTGCGCCCAACTATTGGGAAAAATACCGCGACCGCGGCCAAAACCGCCCCTATTTCCTGGTAATGGCCCCATCCGCGCTGTATGTGCAAGACCCCGACCACGCGCCGGACGAATTCGCCAGCGAAACCGAGCGCATTCTGAAGGTCTTCAAAGACCAACTCGGCCCCGTCAATGGCAGCGATCCGTTGGAACCGGCAACCAAAGAAGCGCTGCTGAAATTGAGCGAAGTAGACCTGCTGCGCACGCGGCTGGTAGATTTCATCAAAACCGAGCGCGTACGCGGCCAGCTACGCGAAGCGGCCACCCGCATCCGCAATGCCCTGCAAGCGCTGCGCTTCTATTACGAAAAGCAGTTGGCGGCGCGTGGCGTACAGCCCCCCTTCGCCAACAGTTGGGAACAACTGCAAGAGCGCCGCTTCGAGAACGTGCTGCTGCGCCAGCAAAAAGAGCTGCCGCGCGCCTTCCACAACGCCCTGTTGGAGCTGAGTATGCGCACCAACAACGACACGCGCTTCCGCAACCTGCTGCGCCCCACGCTGGAAGGCGTGAAGGGTATGGTCAGCGATTCGGTCCGCCGCGAGGTGGAAACGCTGCTGGAAAGCTACGGCACGGAGTATTGGGACGACCGCGACGTGACCTACGACAACCTGATCTGGGGCACCAGCGGCATCGAAATCCCGATCAAGCGCATCCTGTACCAGGTGGAACTGATCATGCAGGATTCTGTGTCTAAGTTTATGCCGGAAGTGGCCGACGTGATGGGCGCGGAATTACAGCGCACGTTGGAAGCGCATGAAATTTACGGCCGTTTAGAACGCGCCAGCTACGGTCAGGCATATACCTACACCGCCCCCACATCGTCCGAAGCGCTGGACCTGAACGGCGCATACGAAGCCATCATCGGCCAGGTGGGGGCAAATTTCCGCCACA
>CALFEW010000672.1 GCA_937958365.1 uncultured Chloroflexota bacterium
ATACCGCGGCTACAAATTGTAAAGGACATATCATCTGAACTGAACCATGCCAAAATTAAGGATGAATAACTGACAGTTGAAGATTGGAGCTAGTATGACAACTTTGACACCAACAGAGACAAAACCTTCTTTTGGGCAAACACTAAAGCGTGTTCTGACGGGCCGCAAGGAAAAGGCATATATCAATCCGTACCTGGCCGGGATTTTGCTGGGGGTTGTGTTGTTTGGCGCCTTTTTCATTACAGGCAACGGGCTGGGCGCTTCGGGCGGGCTGAACCGCATTCTGGTTTATGCCCAAGACGTGATCGCCCCAGAGCATACCGACCGTGTGCCGTACCTGATTAGCATGGCCGGCGGCAGCAAGAATGCCCTGGATAATTGGGTGGTGTTTATGACCTTTGGCACGATAGCGGGTGGCTTTGTGGCCGGGGTGATCAACGGCCGTTTCAAAATCGAAACCAATCGCGGCCCCCAGGTTCCCGTCAAAATGCGCTGGGTCATGGCCTTCATCGGCGGCAGCCTGATGGGCTACGGCGCGCGCATGGCCCGTGGCTGCACCTCCGGGCAGGCTTTGTCCGGCGGCGCGGTGCTGTCTGTAGGCAGTTGGGCCTTCATGTTCGCCGTCTTCGCCGGGGCTTACTTGCTGGCCTACTCTCTACGCAAATTCTGGAACTAACTCCCAACTATCAACTATTCCTGGAGGACACATGGCTCCTTTTCCCGTTCAACTCCCATCTATTTTCGGCCATTGGGGCGCTTACGTCGTTTACGCGATTATCGGCTTCGCCTTTGGCTACGTGCTGGAGATTGCCGGTTTTGGCAATTCCAAAAAGCTGGCCGCCCAGTTCTATTTCAAAGACCTGACCGTCCTGAAGGTGATGTTTGGGGCGATTATTGTGGCGATGGTTTTGATATTTGGGGCAACGGCCGTTGGCCTGCTAGATTACAACCTGCTTTGGGTCAACCCCACCTACCTCTGGCCCGGCATCCTCGGCGGTTTGATCATGGGGTTTGGTTTCATCATTGGCGGCTTCTGCCCCGGCACGTCGCTGGTGGCCGCGGCCACCGGCAAACTGGACGGCGTTTTCTTCGTCCTCGGCGTGTTATTCGGCATCTTCCTCTTTGGCGAAACGGTAGACTACTACGCCATTTTCTGGAACTCCTCCTACATGGGGCGCTTCACCCTGCCGGAACTGTTTGGTCTGCCCACCGGCGTGGTCGTCTTGGGCGTGGTTCTGATGGCTCTGTTCATGTTCTGGGGCGCGGAAAAATTAGAGCAGAAATTCGGCGGCAAAGATGCCAAAGAAGCCCCCAAATGGCGCTACGCAGCGGCCGTTGTGTTAGCCTTCAGCGGCGTGGTCCTCATCGTCCTGGGCCAACCCACTGTTGAAGACCGTTGGACGGAGATGGAGACTGAGAAAGGCCAGCTTCTGGCCGACCGGGTCGTACAAATCCATCCGGGCGAACTCCTGTCCATCGTCGAAGACACCAACATCAAGGTGATCATGTTGGACGTGCGCGCCGAGGCCGATTACAACCTCTTCCACATTTTAGACGCCCAGCACATTCCGCTGGCCGAAATACCCAACAAAGTTGAAGACCTGCACTTCGAGCCGGAGAACGCCGTCTTCGTCTTAATGAGCAACGACGAAACTGCCGCCACGGAAGCGTGGAAAATCCTGGTGGCCGAAGCTGTGCCCAACGTCTACATTTTGGAAGGCGGCATCAACAACTGGATCGCCACCTTTGGCGACGACAACCTGACCAAAGGGTTTAACGCCGGGGCCGGCGCGGATGAATTGTGTTACATCTTTGATTCGGCCATTGGGGCCAGATACGCGGCGGCCGAACCGGACCCGGAAGCCTATGAACTGGAATTCACGCCGAAGGTGCAGCTCGAACTGAAGCGCGCACCCACCAGCGGCGGCTGCGGTTAGTTTGTTTGAGGAGACAAGAAGGGCAAACAGGGCGTCTGAACAGCATCAGACGCCCTGTTTTTTTGCTGAGGGCCTCGTGACCAACTATCAGCCAGCCACTTTTTATTTGCCAATTTTTTGCCCTGGGTTATGCTTACCCTATGAATCCAATCCACTGGCTCTTCGACAAACTCTATCCGATCATTCGCTTCATCTACGAGGTTATCCAGGGCCACGCCTGGTTTGACCAGATCACGCCCGATGGGACCATTCAAGACGAGCTGTGGCTGGGCGGCGCGCCCACCTATCGTCGGGATTATGAGTTTCTGCGGGATCATAAGATCGGGGCTGTTGTCAACATTCGCGCTGAGCGCGAGGACGACGTTATGTTTTACGCCGCCCATGACATCAGTCACACCCAACTAAAAGTGTTGGACGTCACCGTGCCACCGGAGGAAGTGATTGAGGAAGGGGTGAAGTGGATGAAGGAACAGGCGGAAAACGGCCGTTCCGTCCTCGTCCACTGTGCGAAAGGACGCGGCCGTTCGGCCACCCTGCTGGCCGCCTACCTCATGGCCGAACACGGTCTCAACTTCGAGCAGGCCGA
>CALFEW010000673.1 GCA_937958365.1 uncultured Chloroflexota bacterium
ACCGATTGGCCGCAGTTGCCGCCCGATCTGGTTTTGGGGCAGGTGACCGGTATCGATGTAGATTCCCAGGGCCAGGTATTTCTGTTTGCCCGGGGCGAGAAAGTGTGGCAGACGGAAGCCATTGATCCCACCCTCATTGCCACGCCGACGGTTTACGTGTTTGGCCCAACGTGGGCAATACGCTCGCCAATGCCAGAGCTGCTCCCATCAGGGTGATGGCCGCCAGGATGCAGAGGGTGTTGGTCCAAAAGACCCACTTGATATTGACCATCACAATTGGCGGCGCGGCCGGATCATAGGTGCGGATCCATTCAGCGGCATTGGCCCCAGTCGCAGCCGATCCAGGCTAATGGGCAGCCAGCATAGAAAACCGGCGAAAATAAGCCGCCGAGAAAGCCCCGATCATAAAGAAGGGCATGGCGACCTGTAACGCGATACCTAACGGCCGTAAACCCAGTGAAGCTGCTTGTGTATCAATCTGAACCTCCAGGTGCGACGCACTTCCGAAGTGCGTCGCACCGCACCAAAAGCTCGTCATTCCACGGGCGCGGTCAGGTAAGCATACAGCGTGGCCAGGTCGTCATCCGTCATTTTGGCGGCGTTTTGCCAGGGCATTGTTTCCGGGAAAGGTGTGCCGTCTGGCTTGACGCCGCTGCGCATCATCTCAAAAAACTGCTCCTGGGAAATTTCGCTTACCAGCAGGCGTGGATTGGGCACGGCCGGGAACATTGAGGTGGCCGCCACTCCGGTGGCCTCTGGGCCATGACAGCCCCGGCATTCGCCAAAAGTGGCCACGTACTGGCCGTATTCGGCCGTAATGCCCTCCGGCGGCGCGGTCACACTGGCAGTTCCTGGGTCTGGCGTGCCAAAGATGCCCGCTCCATAAAAAACTGCGCCCACAAAAGTAAGCTTATCGCCAGTGGGGACAGATTGTTCGACGGGCGGTTGAGAGCGCAGGTAAGCGATGATCGCTTCCGTATCGGCGTCACTTAACTGGGCGTAGGGCAGCAGCGGCATAAACGCCAGCAGATCCCCATCCTGGTTGAGGCCGTGGCGCAGCACGCGGAATAGTTCGCCGTCACTGTAATCCGCCAGCTTCCCACCAGGCGTCAGGTTTTCAGTTACCATGTCGCCAGCAAAACCAAACCCTTCGGCGGCGGCAATGTTCCAGCCGCCGCTGAGCGGCAATTCACCGCTGGGGTTGCCGTCGGCATCCACTGCGCCATGACAGCCAATGCAGGTGAGATTAACGAGATACTCGCCGCGGGCCACCTGCTCTGGTGTACCGGCCACCTGGAGGTCTCGCACAGGCATTTCCTGGGGTGAATAAACCGCGACCAATCCTTTAGCGCCGAAGACAGCAACGGCCGTTAACAGCAGGGTTACCAATCCAGCCCCAACGCCCCCGGCGATTTTCACCCACAGCTTCCTGGCCCGCACCGCCCGGTACGTGAGCCAGCCAAACAAGACAACAAGACCAATCACCATCAATAAAACGAAAAGCTTACCAATCATTTTCTTCCTCCTGGAATTCTGGAATTAAATTTACGGCCAGTTTAGCCACTGATCATTTGGAGATCGTTTATGGCTAAACCGGGAAAACGCATCAGGGGCTAACGATTAAAACGCCGACCATGCCGGCCGCTTCATGCCCTGGTACCCCGCAGTAGAAGGTATAACGGCCAGCTTGTTCTGGTGTAAACGTATAGGTGGCGCTTTCATTGGCTGCCAGCGGGGTGTGAATGTCGAATTCATCCATGTCGAAAGCGTGCGCGTAATTGTCCTGGTTAACCACGCGCAGCGTCACTGGCTGGCCGACTTTCACTTGCACTTCACCCTGCACAAAGCGCATCCCGTCGGTCTGGATGGTGATGGCGCTTTCCCCCAGGCGGCAGCCAGCCAACAGGAGCAGGGAGAGCATCATCAGCAGGCAAAACGGCCGTTTTCGCTTCATCATCTTAATCACCTACAGCCAGGTTGGGCGTAACGGCCATTTCCGGCGCCATGTCCACCTGTGCCTGCCGCACCGCCCACAAGCCGCTGGCGATTATGATCAAATGAATCACGATAAAGGCGATATATCCACCGGCTTCATACCCCCGGGCAATCAGGAAAATGTCATCCAACACACCGTGCATGAACTCCAGCCAAACCAGGAGCAGGGCGGCGCTGGTATGTTTGCCCGGTTCACGAGACGCCCATAGGGCAAAGGTGGCAATGCCAAACATCTCAAACAAGAAAGGTGACCAGCCATCCACAAAGGCTCGGATTGCCCATTGATCTGTTGGAAAGGGAATGTTTTGCGCTAAATAGTCCGGACTGCCCAGAAACATCATGTAGATGTTCATCAGGCCAAGCAGCAAATACCACACCCCAATCACACGAAACCACCACTGTAATTTTTTCATCGAAAGTCTCCTTATGTAAATTCAATTGGTAATCCGGCAAATCTATTCATATTGGGTTTTCTGCTATTCATCCATTGGCGACTCCTCTGGCGGAACGGCCGTCCACTCCTCCAAAAATCGCACCAGTTCAGCCACATCCTTGAAGCCGCGCCGCTCAGATGTGTGCGGGTCTTGCAGGCTGATGCGCCAGACGGGCGGGGCATTGGGCAGCCGGCCGCCTTCTGTCCACAACGTGAGGATGAAACTGTGGTATTGCAACGGCCGTTTCCCAGGTTCTCTGTCCATGCTTTCTTTCCATCCACCTGCGTTTGTGTTACTCTTGGCCTATCTTAAAAAGCGAACATTTAGAGATCATTTATTGGAGCAAGCAATGACGGCCGTTTTAGAAATCCGTTTGTTTGGCGGTATGGCAATTCGTCTGGGGGATGCTCCAATTAGCGGTTTTGTGTCCAGCAAAGCGCCTGCCTTGCTGGCCTATCTCGCCGTGACCGCCCGGACACACCAGCGGGAGGCGTTGGCTGCCCTGCTTTGGGGCGAGATGACCGACGCCGACGCCAAAAATAACCTGCGCCAGACGTTAAGCAATCTGCGTAAACTGGTTGACCCCCACCTCGTCATTACCCGTGAAACCGTTGGCTGGAATACGGCCGTGCCCCACACCCTGGATGTTGCCCAATTTGAAAACCAGCTGCATACGGCGCGAGGCACCGACCTGCTCACCCATATTGCCGCCTTGCAGCAGGCCACCGCCCTCTACCAGGGTGATTTTCTGGCCGGGTTTTACGTGCGTGATGCCCCCGAATTTGAAGAATGGATGCTGGCTCAGCGCGTGCGTTACCGCGAACTGACGCTGCACACCCTGCACACCCTGGCCGAACACCACCTCAGCCGGGGTGACTATAGCCAGGCGATTGACAGCGCGACCCGCCTGCTCACGCTGGAGCCCTGGCGTGAAGAAGCCCACCGTCAGCTGATGCTGGCCCTGGCCCACAGTGGCCAACGCACGGCTGCTCTGGCCCAATACGAAACCTGCCGTCGCCTGCTCAACGTGGAACTGGGAGTTAGCCCATCGGCCGAAACTACCGACTTGTATAAACGCCTCCACGCCGCTGACCCCAGCCCGCGCCACAATTTGCCGCCGCAGCCCACCCCATTTATTGGTCGCACCGCTGAGCTGGCGCACCTGGAAAGTTTGCTGCAACGGCCCGAAACCCGTCTGGTGACTTTGCTGGGCGCGGGCGGCATGGGCAAAACCCGGCTCGCTCTGCAAACCGCCGAACGTATCCACCGGCGTGGCCTCTTTTTGCACGGCGTCTATTATGTGCCCCTGGAAGGCGTAGATTCGCCACTGCTGCTGGCAACGGCCGTTGCCCAGGCCATCGCACTCTCCTTTTCCGGCAGCCGCGAACCTACGGCCCAGCTGCTGGCCCAGGTGCAAAACCAGGAACTGTTGCTGGTTCTGGACAACTTTGAACATCTTCTAGGGGAAACAGGGTGGTTGGTGCGCCTGCTGCAACACGCGCCCGGCGTCAAGCTGCTGCTCACCTCTCGTGAACCGCTCAACATTCAGTGGGAATGGCCAGTGCCGGTCGAGGGGTTAAAGGTGCCTGCTGTTGACGAGACGGCGGCCGACAGCGCCGCCGTGCAATTGTTTGTCAGCCGCGCCCGCGCCCGCCAACCCGACTTCACCCTCACCCCAGTGACATTGCCAGCCATCATCCGTATTTGCCAGTTGGTCGGCGGGATGCCCTTGGCGTTGGAACTGGCCGCCGCCGCGAGCCGCCACTATACCTGCGCCGAAATCGCCGCAGCCATCGCCCAAAATTTGGACTTTTTGACCAGCAGCTACCGGGATACGCCACCGCGCCAGCGCAGTTTGCGCGCCACGTTTGATTATGCCTGGGCCCAACTCGCGCCGTCGGAGCGGGAAATGATGGCGGCGCTTTCCGTTTTTACCGGCAGTTTTAGCCAGGAGGCAGCCCGGCAGGTGATGGCGTCCTCCCCAGCTTTATTGACTGCCTTGGTGGATAAATCGCTGCTGGGACGAATGGGCAACGGCCGTTACCAGCTGCACCACACCCTGCGCCAATACGCCAGCGAACAACTGCCCCTAACCCGCCAGGATGCCTTGCGCCAGCAGCATGCGGCCTACTTTACGAGTTGGCTGCGCCAGCAAGAATCCGGTCTGTACACGTCGGCCCAAACGGATATTTTCCAACACATCATCGCCGATCACGACAACATTCGGGCTGCCTGGCAAGTTGCCCTGACCGATTGGCATCTTGACTGGTTAACCCATGGACTTACCACGCTGCGCGCCTTTTACAATATTCAGAGCCGTTTTCAGGAAGGGGCGGAATGGCTGGCAGATACGGCCGTCATTCTAAAATCCCACGCCGCCCAAACACCTGATTCCCAACACCCCCTGTATCAATTGCTGGGCAAAGTGCTGACACGGCATGCCTCCTTTTGCGCCTGGATGGGCCGCCGCGCCGAAGCCGAAGCCTTGTTCCAGC
>CALFEW010000674.1 GCA_937958365.1 uncultured Chloroflexota bacterium
GCGGCAATAGTGGGGCCGGTTTTACCCGCAACCAGATCGGCCATTGGCGGCAGTTCGCAAGAGGCGAAAGGAGCGCCATCTATCCGCGTGCCAGGGGAAAACAGCGACGTACCTGAACCGGCAGCGATGGTGTGCTTGATGAGCGGGTCTGGCCCGGTGAGGTCCGGGCTGCGGGTGAGTGATTGGTTATCGCCGCCTTCGCTGCCATAGGTGTAAGAGGTGACGGCCGTATGTGTTAAGTCCTTTAATGTCACTGTCTCGTTGGCATTGTTTAGCGACAGACTAGTCGTTGTTTGTACAAGACTCCCGCCAAACGCGCCGGTCGGATTACCGCCACCAAAAACAATCACCGCGCAACCCGGCGGCAGCACTGTCCCCGACCAAAACGTGTGGCGCGGGTTCGTCGGCGAAGCGACATCGTGCAGCGTCCAACCGCTGAGGTCCAACACATCACTGCCAACATTGACCAATTCGACAAATTCGTCATCGTCGGAACTGACCTCTCCATCACCGTTGGCGTCACCATTTACGATGTGGGGGTCAGCGTGGATTTCGTTGATGATGATGGGGGAATCGGTGGGGGCGGCCACGGCCGTTTGTCCTCCCACATCCAGCAAGACCCACAAAAAGCAAATCGGCGTAAACGTAACCAACAATAACCAAACTGCACGCTTCCACATGATACCCTCCTTGTTCAGTGCGGAATGCGGGGTGCGGAGTGCGGAATAGCCAACCGCGCCCCAGATGTGATGCTGCCCTATTCAATTGGTGGATTTTTGATGACTCCATGCGGCGTTAAACCGACCGGTCAACTGTCACAACGGCACGTTTATAAAAGAAAACGGCGATTATTTCAAGAGAAACGCAGACTTTTATCGTTTCGTGAAAAATAGGACGTGGACAAACGCGGATGCGGCAGATTTACGCGGACAAAGAAATCAAAAATCCGCGCTCATCCGCCGCACCCGTAAATCCGCGTCCCATTCTTTTAACCCCAGCTTTTGGCCTGCCGGGAAACGAGAAACCCGTAGCTTATAAACACCAACCCCACCAGCAGCAGGCTGCCCGCCTGCCACAACATGCGGCGGCCCCACAAAACCGCCAACGAAAAGACGCCTTGCTGCAAAAATGTGCCCCAAACGGCCGTTACCCCCTCCACAGAAGTTGGCGCAGTCACGGCCGTACGCATCAGCCACGTCCCCAATGCCGGCAGCACAATCGCCAGCACCAGGCCCAACATGCCCGCCGCGGCCATCGGCGCGCCCCACCAATACCCCCATCCCGCCGCCGACCGCACCGCGAACAGCAAAATAAGCAGCAAACAGACCAACGGCAGCAGCCAGGCCCACCATGCCTGCGTCGCCAGCGCATACCACTGTTGAAGGCGCTGCAAAGCGGCCAACTGATTGGCGTCCAATGTATCTAGAGATAACAGGGGAATCTGCACGACGGCCGTTTGCCCCACAATTTGCGGCAGCACCGTGCCACTGACCACACTAAACAACTGCACGGCCAATTCTTCGGCCGGGATGCCCGGCGGCACGCATGTCGGCAGCGTGCCGGAGGCCAGATCAATGACGGACAGGTCGGTGCAGGTGGGCAGGCTTTGCACAATCGTCAGCACGGCCTGCCGTCCCACCTCACCCTGCCACTGCGCCAGCACCGGGCTAACGTCCACCGCGACCACAGCCAGCGCCGGATCGCCGGTTTCCAGGTAATCGAGTAAGGCGTCAACGGCCGTATCCGTCACCTCGGCCAACCATTCGGGCGGCAGCGTCGCCAGAATGGTATCGGCCAGTACGGCCGTGTCCAAATCCGGGGCCGGCAGCCCTTGCGCCCGCGCCTGCTCTTCCACCACTCCGGTGATGACGGTAGGCAGCGTCTCGCGCAGCAGGTCGTCCAGAGCCAGCGCTTCTTTCAGCGCCGCCCGATTCGTCAGAACGTGCGCGCCATTCACCAACAACAGAGCCAGCACGGCCGTAATCACAAAAAAGACCGCGACGATGGCGGCCAAAGCGTTTAAGCAACCTTTCATACATTCACTCCGCTACGGTTGAGGTGAAAGATCAAAGATTGAAGATGGAAGATTGGTAGCAAAAAACCAACTCGACCTTCAATCTTGAGTCTTTAATCTTCAGTTTCTTCCCCGGCCAACTGGCTCAGGAACCAGCGATCTTCTTCGGTGAGAACGGCCGTTAGCAGCATGTCTGGGCGGCGCTGCCAGGTGCGGCGCAGCGATTCCTCGCGCCGCCAGCGGGCGACGTTGGCCGCGTGGCCGGAGCGCAGCACGTCGGGCACGGTCCAGCCGCGAAAGTCGGCTGGTTTGGTGTAATGCGGCCCTTCCAGCAGACCCGTGGCGTGGCTGTCTGTTTCCGCTGCGCCTTCTGCGCCCAGCACGCCCGGCAGCAGCCGCGTCACCGCATCTGCCACCACCAGCGCCGCCAGTTCGCCGCCGGTCAGCACATAGTCACCAATCGAAATTTCATCCGTGACCAGATGCTGGCGCACGCGCTCGTCTACGCCTTCGTAACGGCCGCACAACAGCACCAGCCGCTCATGCTGCGCCAGTTCTTGGGCGATGGCTTGCGTAAACGGCCGTCCCTGCGGCGACATCAAAATAATCGGCAAATCTTCAGTCTTCAATCTTGGAGCTTCAGTGGAAGATTGCAGATCGAGGATTAAAGATTCAACGGCCGTAAAAATCGGTTCCGGCTTTAGCACCATGCCGCCGCCGCCGCCAAACGGTGGTTCGTCGGTAACGTGGTGTTTGTCGGTGGTGTAATCGCGGATGTTGTGCAGGTAGACGGTCAATTGGCCCATCTCCTGCGCTTTTTTGAGGATGCTCTCGTTCAGGTAGGCCGGGAACATTTCCGGGAAAAGGGTAAGGATGTGGATGTGCATGGTTGGTTATGAGATTGGACCAATCTTGGAGATTGGTCCAATCTGCGTGTCTAGACATCACGTTCGCGGAGGAAAAGATAGATAAGGATGGCAACGGCCGTGCCGACCACCACACAGCCCACCAACAGCAACAAAGCTATCAAACTCACCTTCTCATTCTCCTCAATCATCCACATGACGCAGACGCAAAACTCGGCGCCATCGGCGTCATCGGCGGATCAATACTACGGCTGAATTTCCACTACCACGCCAGTTTCGGCCCAATTGTAAAGCAATTCGGCGTTTTCGGAACTGAGCAAAATGCAGCCATACGTCACCGGATGACCCAGGTCGCCGGTCCACAGCAGTTGCGAACCGCCGCGTGTGGGGAAGCCGTGGAAACCATTCATAAACTCCGACGTGGGCACGGGGCGATAAATACCCATAAACTGCGGCATCCACAAGTCCCAGTTGCCCGCGTAGGCATTGGCTTCGTGGCTTTGAATCTGAAAGATACCCGGCGCCGTTGGGCTGTCGGTAATGCCCGTGCTAACCGGCCATTCCCACTTCAGCGCGCCGCCTTCATACACCCAAACGCGCTGCTGGGCGATGCTAACGATGATGCGCTTGCCCTCCACCACCGGCAGCGGCAGCATAACATCCGGCGAAGGGATGGTAATAGATTGTCCGATGGACAACGCGCCCAGATTGGGGTTGGCCTGCTGAATCCAGGGGTAGGGAATGCCATAATCCCGCCCAATGCTGGACAGTGTCTCGCCGGATTGCACCACGTGCTGGCGTGGGTGATGGTAAACGCGCAGGCTGACGTAGGTGACGTGGTCGCTGATGGCTTCGGTGACGGCCGTTCCCGCCTCACTCACATCCACATACCGCCCCTCGCCCAATCCGGCTGCCTGCGTTTGCAAATAACGCTCCACCTGCCCCTGGTCCAACGACCAGTTAAACTGCCCGGCGGCCACCGCCACCGCATCTACAACCAGCCAGCCGCCCCAGGTCTCCGGCGGCAGCCGCCATTCTACAGCCTGGTGGGTGATGGGGTCATAGGCGTGCAGGGTGAGAGGCGCGGCCAGCAGCGTATTGGCCTGCCCGGCTACCGCGCTCAGGTCCACGATGGCCGGCGGCACGGCCGTTAACACCAAATCCAGACGGCCGTTCGCCAACACAGTGCCTGCACTCTGCTCCAGCAAGGTCAGCGTGGCGGCCACGTCCAACTGGCGACCCGGCTGGCCGGGCAGGGCGACAAAACGGCCGTTGCTGTACTCCAGCCGGGCGTCTTGCGGGGTACGGTCCAATGCGGCGGCCAGAGCATTCAGGCCATTTTCGGCAGCGGCGCGATTAAACTGCCAGACCGGCGCGACGGAAAAACGGCCGTCGTTGTCCCAAAACGACCGCCAGCTTGCCAGCGTGCGCCCCTGGGCGCGGGCGGCGGCGGCGGTGGCCGCGGCGTCCAGCGTCAGGCCCAGGCTGGCAGGGGATGCGGCTTGCGTCTCGTCCCCGACGACCAGCGTCAGGGTCTGGGCGTCCCAGGCGGATTGCAGGGTGGATACGGCCGTGTCCCGGCTTTGCCCGCCCACTTCCATGCCCGCCACGCTGACGCGGGGCACGATCCAGTCGCTTTGCCCCACAAACCAGACGGCGGCAACGATGACGGCCAACCCAAACAGCAGCACCAACATCGCCGACACGGCCAGCGCCAGATGCACCAGCCAATGCGTGCGGCGCGGCGGCGCAGGCGGCGGGAGCGGCTGCCAGGCCTGGGTAGGGAGTTCGGCAAACGGCCGTTCGCGCTGCGGTACTTGATTGACCGGCGCCGGATAGCGCCGTACAGGGTGAGAACCACCCGGAGTTTGTTTCATGGTCATATTCGTTCGTAGATTGGTCCAATCTCCAAGATTGGACCAATCTTACAGTTTCTTCTTTAGCTTACCCGAAAATCAGTTCACAGGATAAAGCGATTAGAATGGCTTAACCTGACGCAATGCCACCTATCGGTCACTTTTCGGCACACGAGGCCGGGCGGCTTTCGCGCGGCCCGCGCGGCCCAGGTATAATCAGGCCAGATTTCACCTGGAGAAATGCCTGCATGAAAATTTTACTTACCGGCCACAAAGGGCAGTTGGGCACGGCCCTGAGACAAGCCCTCACCCACCACCACGTGGCCCACGCCGTCAGCGGCGTGGATTTGCCGGAACTAGACATCACCGACCGCACGGCCGTGTTTACGGCCGTCGCCCAAACCTCCCCCGACCTCATCATCCACTGCGCCGCCCTGACGGACGTGGATGGCTGCGCCCGCAACCCGGAGCTGGCCTACCGCGTCAACGGCCTGGGCACGCAAAACGTGGCCCTGGCCGCCCAGGAATTCGGCGCAGAGATGCTGCATATCAGCTCCAACGAGGTGTTTGCCGGTGACCGACCGGAAGGTTACGACGAATGGATGCCGCGAAATCCGGTGAA
>CALFEW010000675.1 GCA_937958365.1 uncultured Chloroflexota bacterium
GACCATTCCCGTTCACGGGACCATTCCCGTTCACGGGACCATTCCCGTTAGCATGACCATTGCCATTGAGATGACCGTTACCATTCAGGCCATTGCTCTGGCGTAATGGCTGCCAGGGCGCAGCCGCTCGCAGCGTAGCGACGACATCAATACGCGCCCGCTTCGGGTCGCCGGGGATGCTGCGCACGTGGCGGCCGCGTTTGCCTTCCGTGCTGCCGCGTGAACCGGTACGTCCGCGGCGCAAGTGACGGAACGGCAGGTCTTCCAGGTCTTCGGGCAAGGCGGCGTTTAGCGCTTCCAGAATTTGCTCCGGCGGCGGCATAAGTTGGTCCGGCGGTGTGGGATCGCCTTCTTCTTCGGCGGTGTCCTCGTCCGGCTGATCCGGTTCGGGCGGAGGAGGCGGCGGTGGGCTGTCCGGCGGCGGCGAGGGAATGCGCGTGGCGCGTGGCAAAATCACCAGCCGGGCGGCCAGTTCAATGTCCTCTTCGGCCACTTCGTCGCGCAGTTCCAGGGCGGCGGCGGCGCAGGCGGCGCGCACGGCAAACAGGTCCACACGATGGCCTTCCACACCGTACATGAGGGCCGTGACAGTTAAACGCTGAATCTGTTCATCGCTGATGGTGACTTGCGGCAACTGCTCCCGCGCTGTCTGCACCAGACCCCGCATGAATTCCTGGTCTTCGTCCCAGGCTTCGGTGAGGGAGAGGAGATTGCGTCGGATAACGGCCGTGCGCTGCACCACATCCAACGACCCCGGCAGCGGCGCAATCAACCCCACCCGGTCCAACAAATGGCGGCGGGGCTGCCCTTCCGCCGGGTCATAGGAGCCGATCAGGCTGAAGCGGGCCGGGGAGCGCATACTGAGACCTTCACGCTCCACGCGCACTTCGCCTTCGTCCAGCACGGCCATCAGCAAATTGGCGCTGCCGTCGGTGAGCAGGTTGATGCCGTCCACGTAGGCCACGCCGCCATGCGCCCGCGCCAATACGCCCGGCTGCATCACCATGCTGCCCGTGCGCAAAGTCGCTTCCAGATTCAGCCCGCCCAGCAAATTTTCCACGTCTATGCTGGGTGGGAGTTCGATAAAGGGCATAGACTGGTCGTTGAGCAGGGCACGCATCCCCCGCGCCAGACTAGATTTGCCCGTCCCGGCAGCAGCAGATAGGACGACACCCTGCAAGCGTGGCTCAACGGCCAGCAGCAGCAGCGCCTGCTGGGCCAGTTCCAGTCCGACCAATGCTTGAAAAGGGAGATGGCTCACAGGTTCATTCTCTCAAGCGGATTTTTCACCACGGAGGCACAGAGGGCACGGAGTTTTGTTCGCGGTTTATTCTCTGTGTTCTCCGTGCCTCCGTGATGATGCTTCTTACGCAGGCGCATAAATGCCTTCCAGTTGGTCTTCCAGGTTGCTGTAGATTTCGCGGAGTTGATCAATCAACTCGTCGCTGGCGTCCCAGAAGCCGCGCGAATTGGCTTCCAGCAGGCGGCGGGCGATACCGGCGGTGGCGTGTGGATTGGCTTTGGCCATGCGCGCCCGCATTTCTTCATCCAACAAGAAGGTGTCGGCGATGTCTTCGTAGACCCAACCTTCGACAGAATCGGTGGTGGCGCTCCAGCCATAGGTGTTGTTGACGCGGGTTTCGATCTCGCGCACGCCTTCGTAGCCGTGAACCATCATGGCGTCGTACCATTTGGGGTTGAGCAGCTTGGCCCGCGATTCCAGGCGAACCATTTGTTCCAGGGAGGCCAGGCGATCATCTACGGCAATGGCGTCGGCGACTAAGACAGACGGCCGTTTCCCGCCCAATTTCTCCACGCTCTTCGCCACACCACCCAGGTATTCGTAGTAATGGTCCACGTCGCTAATGCCCAGCTCGAAACTGTCTATGTTTTGGAACGCGGCTTCTACCGTCGCCAGACTGCGCTCCATAATCGCCCGTCCGGCGCGCCAATCGCCGCTGGGACCGTAAGCGAAGGATTTGCGCGCGAGGAAGGTATCGCTGAGTTGATCGTCGTTGTCCCAGGTGGAGCTTTCTACCAGATGGTTGACGTTCGCGCCGTAAGAGCCGGGGGCGTTGCAGTATACTCGCGTGGCCGCTTCATTCAGGGAAATGCCCAATTCGGCGGCGTGGGCCAGCGAATGCTTGCGCACAAAGTTCGATTCCAACGGTTCGTCGGCCTCGGCGGCCAGGCGCACGGCCTGATCCAGCAAATTGGTCTGGTG
Organism: uncultured Chloroflexota bacterium; assembly: GCA_937958365.1. GTDB lineage: Bacteria > Chloroflexota > Anaerolineae > Promineifilales > Promineifilaceae > Leptovillus. The sequence continues at coordinate 2,225 of CALFEW010000675.1, forward strand.
ATGGAACAAATCACGGAAGATGCCGCTGAGGGTCATAACGATGTCTATGCGCGGCCGGCCCAATTCAGACAGCGGGATGAGTTCTACTTTGGCGATGTTGCCGAGTTCGTCTTCTAACGGCCGTACGCCCAACAGCGCAAAACATTGCGCTACACCTTCGGCGTCGCTTTTCAGGTTGTCCGTGCCCCACAAAACCATCGCTACCGTCTCCGGCAGCGACCCCTGTTCGCGGGTCAGGCGCTGTAACATCTGGCGCACCAACTCTGTACCAGCAGTGATGGCTGCGGCCGTTGGCACGCGGTAGGGGTCCAGGGCATGGATGTTGCGGCCGGTGGGCACGATGTGTTCGTTGCGCACCACGTCGTTGCCCGGTGAAGGGGCGATGTAGCCGCCTTTCAGGCTGTGCAGCAGCCCTTCCATCTCGCGGTCATGGATAATGCGGTCCAGCAGGTTGTCCAGCCAGGACCAGAAATTAACCAACAGCCCGACGGGGATACGCGCCGTACTCTGCAAATAGGCATCCAGTTCACGGGTGTCTAACTGGGGCGTGCGCGGCGCGGCCACAAAGCGAACCATCGCTTCGTGCATAACGGTTTCGATTTGCTCCCAGCGTTCTTGCGTGGTCGAATCGTTTTTGAGTGACCGTTGGAGGGCCTGGTAATCCCAACCCAACCCGCGGGCGATGAGCGCCGGCAGGGTAGGCAGTTTGACGTCTTGGGTGGGATGTTTGCCGGGGTTGAAGGTAGCCACCAGGGAGAGCATGTCTACCAGTTCGGTGTCCGTCGGGGCTTTGCCCAGGATGTGCAGGCCCAGGGGGATCATGCGATGTTCCACCTGGATGAGTTCATGGCCCAGGGCGGCGATATAGGCGTCGGAAGCGGCCGTCTGACCATTATGGTAGCCATTGCTGCCGTTTGTGCCGTTGTGGTGGCCGTTGGCGCCGTTAGCGGGGAGGGTAACGGCCGTTTCCACCTCAGTTCCCTCTTCCACAAAGATGCCCAGTTTTTCGGCCTGCGTGCGAATGTCTACGAGGAGTTCGGGCGACGGCCGTTTGTGGTAGGCGTCCAGACTATCCTTCAGGCGGCGCAGCCCTTTGTAGAGACCCGCTTGTTGCAACGGCGGAACCATATAGCTGACCAACGTCGCCGCGCCACGCCGCCGGGCAATCGAACCTTCGCTGGGATTGTTGACGCAGTAATAATAGAAATTCGGCAGCGCGCCCAGCAGGCGGTGTGGCCAACAGTTGGCGCTGATGCCGTTTTGTTTGCCGGGCATAAATTCCAGCGCGCCATGCGTGCCAAAATGGATGACGGCGTCGGCGTCATACACCTGGTCTAGCCAGGTGTAATAGGCGGCAAAACCATGATGCGGAGCGGCGTCTTTGCCCATCAGCAGGCGCATGGGGTCGCGTTCGTAGCCAAAGCTGGGCTGGATGCCCACAAACACGTTGCCCAGGTGCGCGCCCAAAATGTGGAACTGCTTGCCGTCGTTGAGCAGTTGGCCGGGCGCGTAACCCCAATACGGCTCAATTTCCGTATACCAGGGAAAACGCTGGCGGTACTCTTCCAACGACAAATGATCGGCGACGTTGCCGTCTGTGCCATACTGCATGGCGTTGCCTTCCACCACTTGTTGGCGGAACACGTCTACGTCGTCGGGCAAATCAACCTGATACCCGGCGGTTTTTAGTTCGGTTAAGAACTGGTAGAGGCTGGCAAACACGTCCAGGTACATGGCCGTGCCGGCGTTGCCCAGGTTGGGCGGGAAATTGAAGAGGATAACGGCGATCTTTTTGTCCTGGTTGGCCCGATGACGGAGGCGCACGCGGCGGGCAATGCGCCGGGCGGCCAGTTCCAGTTCTGGCTCCAGGGGGAGGAATTTATCTTGTACGGCCGTTGGCCCGCCAAAAATCACCGGTTCCACACTGCCATCCAACTCCGGCAGGGCGATGTTCATGGCCGTTTGCATGGGCAGTAAGCCCACGTCGCTGCCGCGCCAATCTTCGACGTGCTGGAAGGTCAGCGGGACCATGTCGAAGTAGCCCACGTCCAGCGTGCGCAGCGTTTCGGCGGCGTCATCGGGACGACTGCCGGCCGGTCCACCCACCAACGGGAAACCCATGCAGTTCAGCATCAAATCTACGCGAGGCAGGCTGGATTGTTCGGCCACAAAAAACTGGTGGACGGCCGGGCGGAAATCCAACAAGGCGCTGTAAGCCACACGCGCTTCAATGCCTCGGGCTTCAATTTTGCGAACCAGCGTGTCCAGGTGGGCCGTGTTACCACTGAGGATGATGGCGCGCATGGTGAGCAAACCAACCGATCCTTGCCAACCCGCTTTACCTCTGGCGACGGGCTTGCCCTGCTGCTGCCGCCACAGTTGGTAGCTGGCAATATCTGGGAAGGGCGAGGGGGCGTCGGGATGGTAGATAGCGGCGTCGGGGTATTTGATGGGTTCCTGGAATGGCAGTTTGCCTTCGTAACCGGGCACGTAACGGTCAATGAACATGCACATCATCCGTTCCAGGTTTTCCGGCGAGCTATGCAGCCAGAAATCGTGGACGGCGACAAAGGTGTGCAGATCGCGCACTTTGCCGGGCACGTATTTCATCAACTTGGTGAGGTTGGTGGACATGGCGGTCTGACGGTGGCCTTCGGCACGGCCGTTACTCTTTGGCCGCATCTTTTGCATCCACTTTTGCATCAGGCCGGGTTCCTTGTCTTCAGCCTGTGAGGCCAGATTAAATTTGCCCAGGCGCGTGGTGTAGATCAGGGCCGGATTGCTGGTGATGAAGCAAATCGGCGCATCTGTTTTTTGCAAGATTTGCTGCATGGGCCGGACGTATTCCTCGCCGAAAATCATGCAGCCAAAGATGAAATCGGCCTGCTCCACGTCTCGCGCCAACCGCTGCCAGGCTGCATCTTCATGCAGACCGGCGGCCGTATGCAGCGAGAGGTGCATGTGGATGCCGTAATCCCGTTCCAATAAGCGCGCCGCTTCACGCAGCGCAGCATTATGCCCCCCGTCCATTGTCACATAGACAAATCGCACGTTCATGGCTTTCTCCAATTCGTGAGGTTCAGGTATCTGCTTCTGTCTCTTCCCAGAGATCGTCAAATTCGTTTTCTGACCA
>CALFEW010000676.1 GCA_937958365.1 uncultured Chloroflexota bacterium
TTTCTTAGCAACGGCCGCGCCGATGGCATTTGCGGATAAAGCCAGCCAACCACCAGCGCCAGAACCGACACGGCCGTTACCCGCGGAACAGACCGAAAAATTATCTGATGGGGTTGGCGGGAAAGAAACGGCCGTCACTGGTCAGGAAAACCCGGTCACAAACACCCCCTTACGTACTCCGCTGGATATACCCGGCCTGTTAGACAAAGCCCAGACAGAAGGGCAAGTGCGCATCATTGTCGGCCTGGACGTGCTTTATGTGCCTGAAGGCAATCTGCCCGACCAGACGGCCGTTAACCGGCAGCAATCCCAAATCGCCCAAATGCAAGACGCGGTTTTAGCCAGCCTCTCCGGCACAGTGACAGTCAACGCCCGCTATCAATTCATTCCTTTTATGGCCCTCACTGTTGACGAAACCGCTTTGCGCGATCTGGTCAAATCCCCAAAGGTTAATTACATCCAAGAAGACAGACTGTCCGCGCCGCAATTGGGGAATAGCATCCCCTTGATTGGTGGCGATCAGGTTCATGCTGACGGCCTGACCGGCAGTGGTTGGGTCGTTGCCATTCTGGACAGCGGCGTACAATGGGATCATGAATTTTTAGGCGGCTCGGCTGCCAGCCGCATTGTGGACGAAGCGTGCTTTTCGACGACCAACGCCGCAGATGGGGCGACTTCGCTGTGTGCCCCTGCGCCACACGTCGCCAATTCCAACACTGCTCTGTGCCAGGATGGGTCTACCAACATCTGCGCGCATGGGACTCACGTCGCCGGCATTGCCGCCGGCAGCCACCAACTTGCCAGCGTCGCCTACGACGGTGTGGCCCCCGGAGCGGGTATATTCCCTGTTCAGGTCTTTAGCCGCTTCCCGCTATCTGTATGTTCGCCTTACGGTTACACGACTGCCTGTGTCTTAAGTTATGAATCTGATCAGATTTCCGGCTTGCAGGAGATTTATAACCAGCGCAGCAATTTTAACATTGCCGCCGTCAACATGAGCCTCGGTGGTGGACGTTATTACAACGAGGCAGCTTGTGATACGGCCGAAGCGCCGACAAAAGTGGCCATTGACTTATTGCGGTCTGTCAACATAGCCACGGTCATTTCGTCTGGCAACAGCGGATACAAGGACAGCATTGGCGCGCCGGGATGTATTTCTACGGCCGTTGCCGTAGGCGCGACCGACGACAGCGATACCGTCGCCTCGTTTTCTAATAGTAGTTCGATGGTAGAGCTGCTGGCTCCAGGCGTCGCCATTGATTCTTCCGTCGCCCCGGATAATGGCCTCATTTACGATACATACAGCGGTACGTCTATGTCCGCGCCGCATGTTACCGGCGCCTGGGCATTGATCAAGCAGATGAATCCTACGGCCACTGTCGCCGATGTGCTGAATACCTTGCAAAGCACCGGCGTCACTATCATAGATACCAATGGCCTGGGTTTGCCGCGCATTCAACTGGATGCGGCCGTTGCCACGCTGCCGGCCGGAACCATTTCCGGCGTTGTCACCGACGCCAATACCGGTAATCCGATTCCCTATGCCACTGTCAGCGCCAGCGGACCGGTGCAACTAAGCGGCGAGACCGATGGTAGTGGCGTTTATTCGCTGCGCGCTCCGGCCGGAGTGTATGGTGTAACGGCCGTTGCCTTTGCTTACCAACCGGCCACTGTCAACAACGTTAACGTCAGCAACAACGTGACCACGACGCAAAACTTCGCCTTGACGTCGGCTACGACATATCAAGTCTCCGGCGTCGTAACTGATGCGACGACCGGCTGGCCTTTGTATGCGCGCATAGATATCCCCGGCTACCCCTATGGGCCGGTGTGGACCAACCCGGAGACTGGCGCGTACAGCGTGCAGCTACCCGGGGCAGTTGTGTACAACTTCACCGCGAGCGCCTGGGCGACCGGCTACAACAGCGCTACCAACCCTGTTGGCCCGTTGTCTGGCAATGCCACGCGAAACTTTGCCCTGGTTGCGAACATGTGGTCTTGTGTAGCACCTGGTTATACAGCCACATCCACACTGCTTCTTTCGCAAGGCTTTGAAGGGACTACAT
>CALFEW010000677.1 GCA_937958365.1 uncultured Chloroflexota bacterium
CCGAATTAACCATCGCCGGTATGCCACTGCTGCTCACCGTGCCCAGCCACCGGCAAGACATCCGGCGCGCTCTGCTAGACCTGATTCTGTCGGCGAAAACGGCCGTTACCCTGCGCAGTTGGTACTTTCTGCCCGACGCCGAAATCATGAACGCGCTGCGCTCCCAGGCCGAAAATGGGGTGCGCGTCACCATTCTCTTTTCCCATCACACCCGCGTGCCGCTCATTGACCTGGCGAATCGCCGTCTGTGCCGCCAGTTGGCGCAGTCCGGCGTGCGCATTTACCGGTATACCGGCCGTTTCATGCACGCCAAAGAAGCGTGGAACGACCAGGGCGACATACTCATCGGTTCCGCCAACGTAGACCGCTGGGCGCTGCGCACCAATTTTGAGTGCTGCCTGCGCTTCAAAAACCCCAGCCTGGCCCATCAACTCACCGCCGAACTCCTCGCCGATGCCCGGCATTGTTACAGGCCGGAGGCAAACCCGGAAGCACGGCCACCGTGTGTCCAGGCATACAAATTGATCCAATCTCGCCCGGTCAACCAGGTGATTATTCGTGAAGGGGTGTATCGCCCAGGATGAAGATGCTGCCGAAACGGCCGGTCTTGCCCTGCTCCGCCCGATGCGAAAAGAACAGGTCGGTGCGGCAGGCGGTGCAAAGGTCGGCTAGTTCAATGTGGCGCACGCCGGCGCGTTGGAGGTTGCGGCGATTGGCTTCGGGCAGGTCGAAGCGGGGATTGGAGATTGGAGATTGGAGATTGGGAAGGAAGAGCGTTTCGGGATCGGGGAAGGCGGCGTGCACGGCCGTTACCACCACCTCTCCCACCTCATAACAACATGGCCCAATGCACGGCCCCACTCCGGCGATTAACTCCGCCGGATCGCTGCCAAATTCGCGCTGCATAGCCGCCACCATCGCGCCGGGTAAATCCTTCACCGTGCCCTGCCAGCCGGCGTGACCCAGGCCAATGGCGTGGTGGACCGGGTCATAGAGCAAAATGGGCGTGCAGTCGGCGAAGTTCATTGTCAGGGCGCAGCCAGGTTGGTTAGTGAGGATGGCGTCTACTTCCGGCAGCCAGGTGCCGTTATTGGCTTGCGTCACACAGGCCACGTCACGGCCGTGTACCAGATGGGCATGGACGACGGTGTGGGTGTCACGGCCGTACACGCCATACGCCCGCCGCCGGTTGGCATAGACGCGCTCCTTCTCGTCCGGCACAGACACGCTGAGGTTGAGCGAGGCAAACGGGGCCGGGCTGACGCCGCCCTGGCGGGTGAAGATGGCGTGTTGGACACGGCCGTTGTCCGGCAGGCTCTCAAACCGCAAAAATGGAATCCCACTCGACTGATCAAAAATCATACGGCGCTCTTTTTCTTGTTTGCATAGTTATATCCAACGTCCAGGCCGCAGGGCCGACGCGTCGCGTATGTTACCACACCACCTGCCGTATGCCCGGTTCCATGTTATAATGCCACAGGAACATTTGAGCTATGGCAAATAAGAAGACAACTTCTACCACTTCCTCCAGCAAAAACGGCAGCCAACAGGCCAACGCCCGCAGCAAAACGACGCGCGGGGGGACCAATTCGCGCAGCAGCAACAGCAAACCCTCTTCCGGTACGCGCAAAACGGCCAGCCGCAGCAAAAAATCCGGTATCAATCTGAACCTGCCCCAGAAGGCGATTTTAGCAGGGATTGTGACGGTGTTTATCACGGCCGTTCTCGTCCTCAGCCTGCTCTCGCCAAACCAGGGGCAGCTTACGGCCGCTTTGGCCGGGCTGATGTGGCGCACCTTTGGCTGGGGCGGTGCGCTGGTCCCTTTTGTTACCGGCGCAATCGGCATTTACCTGGTGCTGTGGGGCATGGAACAGCCGCCGCACATCCCGCCAAACCGGGTCATTGGTTTTGGCCTGCTGTTCCTCACCTTTGCCGCCTTCGCCTCCCTGACCCAACTGCTGCTGGCAGACGGCCTGACCGATTTTTGGCAGATCGCCCGCAGTGGCACAGGCGGTGGCTATTTGGGCGGGCTGATCGGCTATGCGCTCACCGAAGCGGCCGGTACGCCCGGAGCCATTCTGGTACTGGTCATCGTCAGTCTGGTGGGCATTGTCCTGGCGGCGGGTTTATCGCGGGATGATTTGCTGAGCTTGTGGCAGCTGTTTCCGTCGCTGCTGGCTTCCGGCGCTGCGCCGGAGGACACGGCCGTTAAACCCGACATCCCCATCCACAACGGCCGTCGCGGCAGCGAAACCTTGCGTCGCGGTCAGCCCGCGCGCCCCGCGCCGCCTACCCAACTGCCCCTACCCGAACCACCGGCGCAACCCACTCCGGCCGCTGCCCCAACCAGCCGATCAGAAACGGCCGTTCCACCCCGGCCGCGCATCAACCAACCGGCGCGCCAACCCCAAATCAGCCCGCAGAAACCGACGTCGCCGGCCAACACCGCCGCCACCAGCCAGACCCCCGTCTTTGTTGGCGATATGGCCGCCGGCGCCGCCGGCCATTGGACCCTGCCAATTTTGGCCGAGATGTTGGAGCCGGGCAGCGACCAGGACCTGAGCAACGCGGCCATCCGCGAACACGTCGAAGTCATCGAACACACCCTGGAAAGTTTCGGTGCGCCAGCTACCGTCGTGGAAATTAACCGCGGTCCCACCATCACCCAGTTCGGCGTGGAGCCAAATTATCTGGACATGCGTGGCGGCAAACGCACGAAAGTGAAAGTGGGCAAAATCGCCGGTCTGGCCGACGACCTGGCCCTGGCGCTGCAAGCGCGCTCCATTCGCATCCAGGCCCCGGTTCCCGGTAAAGGCTACGTGGGCATTGAAGTGCCCAATACCGCCAAAGCCCTGGTATCCTTGCGCGACGTGATGGAATCGGAGAATTTTGGCAAGCTGTCCAAAAAATCACCACTGGCTGTGGGCCTGGGGCAAGACGTCGCCGGGCAGCCCATCGCCGCCGATTTAGCCGCCATGCCCCATTTGCTCATCGCCGGGACCACCGGCTCCGGCAAGTCGGTGTGCGTCAACAGCATCATCGCCAACCTGCTGCTGCTGAACACGCCCGACGATTTGAAGCTGGTGATGGTGGACCCCAAGCGCGTGGAATTGACCGGCTATAACGGCATTCCGCATCTGGCTGCGCCGGTGGTCGTGGACATGGATCGCGTGATTGGCACGTTGCAATGGGCGATGCGGGAGATGGACAACCGCTACAAATTGTTTGCCGACGTTGGCGCGCGCAACATCGTGGATTACAACAAGAAAATCCGCAAAAATAAAGACAGCAAAAAACTGCCCTACATCGTGATCATCATTGATGAATTGGCCGATTTGATGATGCTCTCGCCGGAAGACACGGAACGGGGCATCACGCGGCTGGCGCAAATGGCCCGCGCCACCGGCATCCACATGATTATTGCCACGCAACGGCCGTCTGTAGACGTGGTCACCGGTA
>CALFEW010000678.1 GCA_937958365.1 uncultured Chloroflexota bacterium
GAGGGCGTCCAGGGCCGCCTGGTAAACGGCCGGGTCCGGTTTAGACCGGTCGCCTACGTCGTCGCGGCAGCAAATCGCGTCGAACTGTTCCTTGACGCCCAGCCTTGTCAGGAGAGGGTCTACCCAGGCATGACGCGAACTGGAGGCAACGGCCGTTTTCAGACCCAACTGGCGCGCCTCGGCCAGATACGCCGCCACGCCAGGCAAAATCGTCTGCTGCGCCATCAACTCATCGTCGCGCTGGCGACGGCCAGCTTTCACCGCCTCCCGATCGATCTCCCGCCCCAATAACGATTCCAGGTACGCAAAAGGATTAAAAAAGTGAACAGACCCGATATTTTGAACCCACACGTCCAAAGGCAATTCCACGCCAAAAGAACGGTAAGTCTCTTGCCAGGACAGATAATCCGGCGTTTCCGAATCCAGGATCAACCCATCAAAATCGAAAATAAGTGCATGTATCATAGCCGGTAAGTGTAACAAAAAAAGCCCGCAGTTGCTTTCTGCGGGCGTCTAGCTTCATGAGTATTTAATTCGATCTACTACAGGCCGGTCAGGCAGTGGCAGACTCAACCATAGAAAGGCATTCCGTCACCACACGATTTAGTTCCCAAGAACTGATGGGCTGAGTGAGGAAACGATTCGCCCCTTTTTCGGCCGCCTCCCTGGGCGCTTGCTGCTGGCCACTGGCCGTGAGCATAATAATCGGCAAGTTCTTGAACTTTTCTTTGGACCGCACCTCTTCCATTAAAGTGAAGCCGTTCATGATGGGCATATTCAAGTCGGTAATCATGAGATCAACCGGCGACTTTTCCAACTGCTCTAATGCCTGGGACCCACTTTCGGCGGTAACTGTTGTATGATTAATCCTCTCCAGCATAAGAGTCAAAAGACGGTGTGTATGAGGTGCATCATCAACAATCAGAATTCTGGCCATTTTACGTATCCTTTCCTTACAACAAGGAAAACTGTTTTGCTGATCAACTTCAACCGCGCAAGCTACGCTGCTGATACTAATGAAGTAAACCAGGCGCTGATTTCTGGCTGATTTTGAAGTGGTCGCAGGTGTGTTGAGCGGCTTAACAAATCGCTTCACACCGGAATTTCCCCAAAACGCCAGGATTCAGACAGGAGTTAAAATAGCATAAATTTCTGTCTTTTAAACTTACGAGGGGCGGTGGAAGCGGCTGCACCGACAGCCATGCCGTCGGTTGAAGCACGTCTGATCCGATACTGTTGAAGAGGTTTTCGAGAGGTTAGTCCGCCACATTACGCCAGGTCAATAATACTTCACCAAAATCCAACGATTATCCCCTGGTTTTGGATAATAAGTCACTTCATCCATCAATTGGTGGACCAGGAACAAACCATAACCACTGGTCTGCGGCTGTTCGAGATTGGGAGATACCACATCGGCCAGGTTAAACGATTGGCCGCGATCGTGCAGTTCCACAATAAACTGACGTGGCTCTTCAAGAAGCGTCAAAGCAATGTCTATACGACCGGAAATGCCGGCATAAGCGTGTTCGACAATGTTGGTACATGCCTCGTGGACGGCCAGTTCAATGTTGTAAAACAATGAGTCTTGTTCTGGCAGACTCTGTTCACGGTCCAGCATAGCGCGAATACACGCGCCAATGACGTTTAGATATTTGTGGATGGCCGGTAACTCCAGCCGGACGGTGTTTGTGCGGGTTAACGAATTCACAAATAAATGCCTCTTGTTGGTTATCGGTCGGTTTTAAGCAAGCGTCCAAAAACAGCTTCCCGTTTCTAGATGGGACCCATCTTGGAGATGGGTCCCATCTGCGCCAGATTATTCTTAGACGATTACTGAGCGCCAACTCCCTTAAGAACTACCAGTGTCTGATCGTCGGCTTGTGACATACCATTGGTGAAGTTTGATACAGTCCGGTATAAGCCTTCGGCAATAGCGCGCGCCGGCTTGTCTGCCAGCGATTGGACCAACGATATGAATCGATCGTAACCAAACTCTTTATCCTGGGTACTACGGGCCTCGCTGAAACCATCAGTCGCTACGACGAGGACGTCGCCCGGCTGGAAATCTATCCACTGATCCTTAGACAAACTCGTCGGCAGGATGCCCATGGGCGTTCCATCTGCCTGCAAAAGGCGCGCCTCACCACCTGCGGGGCAATAGATCACCGGGGAATGGCCGGCGTTGGCGTAAAGCAATTGGCGATTGGCTGAATCGTATTGGCCCACAAAAACGGTGGCGAACATGCTCAATTTGGTAAAGTCTTCGTAAAGTTCCTGATTGGAGCGCCCCATGACGTCTTGCGGTGTGGGCATGGGCATGACTTTGGTCTTGGTGCGAATGACGGTGCGGGTCATGGCCATGAGGAGGGCAGCGGGGATGCCTTTGCCGGAAATGTCGCCTACGGTGAAAGTGAAGGGCTGGTTGGTGCCGATGATAAAGTCATAAAAATCGCCGCCCACTCGTGAAGCGGGCCAGGAAGCGGCCCAGAGGTCCAGGCCGACGATGCCAGGCGGCGTTTGGGGCAGCAGATGTACCTGGATGCGTTGGGCCAGGTCCATTTCTGTTTCTAATCTGGCCTGTTCCATATTCAACTGGTGCATGATGACGTTTTCGATTTGTGCGCCGGTGAATTCGGCGATGGCTCCGGCGAGTTTGATGTCTGGGGAGTTGAAGTCGTCGTCTAGCTTGTTGAGCATGCCCATAACGGCCGTTTCCGCATCCCGTACCTTGATCGGAACCATCAACATATTGCGAACGCCCATGGCCTGATCAGTAAGGCTGCCCCGGCTGAACAAAAATTCATGCCGCGATTCCTTCATCCGCGCAATAAAATGCTGCAAGGATTCGTCGCTGAGGATTGGTCGGGGATAGTGCTGGATAATGGGTGAACGGCCTTTCATGTGCACCAGAAAAAAGGCGGCTTCGGCCTTCACCAAACGCGCCGTTTCATAGGCCAATCGGGCCAATGTTTGTTCGGTATCCAGGTAATTGCGCGTCGCCTGAGTCAAATCATAGAGAGCCAGAAGCTGATCTTGTGTATCTATCAGGTCGGCTCCCATGCTGTTGAGGTCTCTTTCCAGGCGGGCAATTTGAGCGATCAGGCCGGCCTGCGCTTTCAGGCGTTGGTTATCTGCCGGGGAAGATAAACCGGACAGGCGTAATTCACCGATTTTTACCGCGTTTACCTGAATCGCTTCTACCAGTGATGCTTCTTCTGACGTTTTGTCTGGGGGCCAGGTTGCCAGCGCAACCTCATCGCCCCAAATGGAGAACGAGGTCGCGCCCTCGTCCAGCCAATCTTTGGCCAGGGTAGTCAGGTGTGTCTGTTGTGAAGCCAAAATTGCAGGAAGGATCATTCAAACTTCGTTCCTTTGGACAGATTAACGCACGAAGGCTTGAACAGCCTCGTCTTCATGCGCAAAAATCTCGAAAAACCTGTCCAGACGAGTCAATTCAAACACCATGCGCACAGATTGCTGCAAGTGACACAGACGCAGGTCGCCATTGAGTTGGCGGCAGCGTTTGAGTCCATGCACCAGTGTGGCCAGGGCAGTTGAATCCACAAAATCAACCTTTTCCAGGTTGACGACGACATTGGCCGGCTCTTCGATCATGGCTTGTTCCAGCCATTGACGGGCCGTGTCGGCGGTGTATGTATCAAAACGTCCTACAAATTCCAGGATTTTCACGTTATCGGCAGAACGTGCTTCGATCTCCATTGGGTGCTAACTCCTTTGCGGTACAAACACAGTGGCAGGGTGTGTTACATTGAGACGGTCACAGGTACCGAGCGATTCCGCAGTCGTCGCCGCCAGGCGGATGGTGTTTGCCCTAACAGGCTTAAGTCTTTACGCCATGACCTGGTGGCTACGTAATAAGCGTCGGCTATCAGAATCTCATCCAGGCTGCTGTCCGGTCTTGTCTGAATGTACCATAATCCGGTGAATCCCGGTGTATATTCGTGCCTTTTTTGCTGCCAGACTTCTGTGATCTGCTCAATATCGCTGCTAACGAGTGGTTGGACACCCACCAATCGCAGGTCGCCGGCGAGGACGTTCCACAGTTCTGGCAGCCGGTGCAGTTCGTATTTTTCCAGCCAACGGCCGATTCGCGTGAAACGGCCGTCGCGCTTATGCACACTAAACCGCCACAATTGGAACTTTTGTAACGAGTCTGTACGGCCGTCGCCCGTGCCATCCGGCCAGCCGCCAACACGTTCGATGCGTTCAAAGATACGGCCGTTGGTCAGCAGCAGCAACAAAGACAGGGGCACAGCCACCACGGATGTCAACAAGAGCAGCAGGGAAACCAGCGTTATGTCCCATACACGTTGCAGGCGATTGTCTACAATCGTTGTCACCTGGCCCAGCAAAAACTGGTCTACAACCTGCGTGCTTTCTGCCGTCATTTTATCAATAACCAGGTTTTTGTTAACGACACGGCCGTCAATATTCACAAGCTGGCCCACGTAAGTATGCCCAAAAATCGTACTGTGGCTCACCGTAGCGTCGTCGTCTATCACCACGTTGGAACCCACCACCACTTCTGGGCCTAATTCCACGTCTGGGCCGATCTGGCAATTTTGCCCAATAAACACCGGCGGCGACAGGCGCACGCTGGGGTGAATCATGTGATTACGCCCCACCCAAATGCCCTGAGAGATTTGTCGCCCTTCCAACGAAGGGTGATGCAGCGCCGGCAGCCCATTTAGCCCATCCAGGTTGCCCCAGGCGCTGTACAATACGTGGCGCTGCGCCGCATGGTACTCCTGAAACGTAGCCAGACCATTCCAGTAGCCGGACATTTGGTACGTATCCACCGGCACACCGGCCGCCAATAGAGCCGGCAAGAGATGTTCTTGCACGTCGAAGGTCGTACGTGGCGGAACCAACTTCAGAAGTTCGGGTTCAAAAATGTATACGCCGGTGTTATAGGCCATTGAACCGCCGGAACCATTGGCGGTCCCCATGATCCGTCCGGCTGCATCCAGGCATACCTGGGGCGCATGGTCCGAGCCAACCGGATGGACGACGACGGTAGCTTTGCTTTGGCGTTGGCGATGTTGGGCCAGAACGGCCGTTATATCCACATCCACAATGGCGTCAGCCGGCATCACCACAAACGTATTCGTTAGCGATGGCTGCGCCCACTTCAACGCCCCGGCTGATCCCCAGGCGTCTCGCTGCAAAAGGTAGTTCAACGTGACGCCCCAGCGCTGACCATTGCCCAAATACGCTTCAACATCGCCGGCCAGATGATAAAGGCTGACCACCATCTGCTTAAAACCCTGACGCGCTAACAATTCAATGGCGTACAGCATCACCGGACGGTCGGCGATGGGCAGCATGGGCGAAGGAACCGTCTGAGTCAGCGGGTGCAGTTTATCGGTTTCACCGGTAGCCAGTAAAATTGCCTGTACATTTTCCATTCTGATACTTCTACATGAGCCAACGACGTCAGGCCACAGCGGTCGGAACGTCGCTATAAAGCGCTAACACTTTGTCAAAACGAACCATTTGAATCACCCGCATCACATCTTTGGAGCAGTTGGCGACCCGTAATTCGCCCTTCCGTTCGATGGCAATGCGGCTCAGTTGGGCCAATGCGGCCAATCCAGCGCTGGCTAACAAAACTGTCTCAGATAAATCCACAACCACGTGTGGGTTATCATCCAGCAAAGCGGCGCAAGTTTCTGTCATTTCCGGGGCAGTGACGGCATCCAGGCGGCGCGGCCCTTTTAAAATGGTCCAGGTGGTTTCTATCACTTCAACCGGGGCGCTGCCATATTGGAAAGGTGACGACACGGCCGTTTCCTGTGAGCCAATCCGTGATCCTTCGACCACCGGCCCGCCAGACGCATGATCTATTGCCAGACCGCTGTCGGTATCGGGCACAATCACGAAAAATTGATCCAGCCGCAGCAGCGTCAGGGTTTGCCGGATGTTGGGCGGCACGGAAGCCAGCCACAATTCGCCATTGGCATCGCGGGCTTGTTTGGTCAGGCCCACCAGCGAGCCAATTACCGAGCTGTCCAAAAACGTGGCGTCGGCCAGATTGACCAGGATGTAGGGTGTAATGGTCAACGCTTCCTGGGCTTTTTCGTTAAACACGGCGTAGTTGCTGACGGTAAGATGGCCTTCGATGGAGAGAACGGCCGTATCCTTTACAACCACCAGGTCCGTCTTGGGCAGCAAGGTCGTTGGCGTGTTCCCCTGGCGCATGACCCACCATTGCCGCAGGAAGAATGTGCCAAAGCCAACCATGTCCACGGCATAACGCCGCCACAACCGGCGCGGCTCGCGCAGCAGCCGATGCAGCCATTCGAGGCCATACCGCTGCATCCATTCCGGGGCGCGTTTGGTATTGCCGGTGATAAAATCAAACGTGCCACCCACGCCAATCATCACCGGGATAGCCAACTCACGGCCGTACATGCCAATCCACT
>CALFEW010000679.1 GCA_937958365.1 uncultured Chloroflexota bacterium
TGGTGAAATGATGACGCCGGAAACGGCCGTTATCCTCCGCTACAACGGCCGTCTGGCAACAGACGCCCATCGCCAACCGTCACGATTTTTGTAATACGGCCGTTTTCCGTATTCCGTAAGCCGTATTCCGTAAGCCGTAAACGGAACACGGAATACGGAACACGGAATACGGAATACGGCTCACGGCCTACGGTCCACACCCCGCCTTCCTTAACGTTTTCTCAACGAACATACCACAATCACCATCCGCCACCGCCCCTGGTTTGTCAACCCGCTTCGCCTTGTGCTAGAATCCGCAGCGCTATAAGTGTTGGTATCCAGCGGCTAACAGGCCGCTTTTTTATATAGCGCCAACACGCAATCTTGTGTGAAGAGGATGATATAGCGCAAAAAAGGCTTTCTATCCGTTAGAAGGCATAACTGACTTTATGGAGGTACGCAAGAATGGGAGAAGGAATCCCCCCCTCTGAAGAGGACACCATGATCCAATCACCCGAAGGAGAGCCAACCCTGACAGAGATACAGCGCGAAAACGGCAAAGGTCCGAAGAAAACATCGGGCTTACTGATTGCTGGGGCTGTCGTTTTTGTCATCCTGGTTGTGATTGGTCTGTTTTTACCGCCCATTTCCCTGGGCCAACGTCTAAGCGGTGGTGGTGATGAAACGGCCGTCGTCGCCGACGACAACGCGGCCGAAACATCACAACCGGCCAATTCATCCATCCCCGGCGAAATCACCCTCACCGTTACCGGTGGGAATGGCAATGTCAACGTCAGCGGCATGTCGCTGGCCGACTTTGTCGCCGCCAACGCCAGCGCCGCCATGCCCGGAGAAGCCTCCGTGCAGGGCAACGTCTACGTCATGCAATATGAAGGCGACGCGCCTCAGGGCCAGGTCACGTTAACCGTGCCGGCTGGCGCGACGGCCGCCGAAACGTTGGACCTGCTCGGTTGGGACGGCGCTCAGTGGAAATTCATCCCCAGCGACGTAGACGCCGCCAACCAACAGATCGTCTCTCACGCCGATAAGTTGCCTCAGGCATACGCCCTGGTTGCCTTTTCTGCGCCGGCGCTGCCCGACCTGGCGGTCGAAGTGCTGCCGGAACAAACCCTGCCTGTGGAATTTCTGCCCGTCGTGACCCAGGTCATGCTGGGCGATCTGAGCCTGGCCGATGGTGGCTCGCTTGCCGGGACCGCCACCGCCATGCCCACCGGCGCTTACGAACAATACATCGCGGCCAGCAACACCGGCCCCATCATCAATGAAGCGGCATTAACGGCCGTTCTCAACGACCCCACCGCCCAAACCAACCACATCAACGCCCTGGTCGCTGCCGCCCAGTCCGGTGGTTTTGCCGGCGTCAACCTGGACTATCAGGCCGTCAACGCCGCCAATCGTGAAGCCTTCACCCAATTCGTCACCGCCCTGGCCGACACCCTGCACCAACAAGGGCTGAAATTAGCCATCACCCTGGCCGCGCCACAAAATGTGGGCAGCCGTTGGGAGACCGGCGGCCAAGATTGGGCCGCTCTGGGCCAACTGGCCGACGAAGTAAATATCGCCATGCCGCTGGACCCCGCAGCCTATGGCGATGGCGGTCTGGCCGACCAGATTCTAACCTGGGCTGTACGCCAGATTGATCGCCACAAGCTCAACATGCTGATCAGCGCCAGCGCCATCAACCGCGTCGGCGACTCTTTTGTGGAATTAGCCAACGAGGCGGCCCTGAGCAATTTTGGCGAACTGGCCTTTGTGCAGGGCAGCGAAACGGTGGAACCGGGCACGGCCGTTGAAGTAGCCCTCTCCGGCACCGCCAGCCCCCTGGAATGGGATGGCGACAGCCTGACCTACAAATACAGCTACGAAGACAACGGTCAGACGCACACCGTCTGGCTGGCCAACGCCGCTTCCCTGGCCCACCGCCTCAACCTGGCCAAGAAATACCACCTGGGTGGCGCGGCCGTCACCGGTTTGGGCGCTGTCGCCGATACGCCTGGGTATGCGACTGCCTTAGCCAGCTTTGTCAGCGGTAGTGAAGCGCCCGCCCCGGCCAGCGCCGCCATTGTCTGGACCGTACGCGACGAAAACGACAGCGTTATTGCCAGCGGCAGCGGCGAAGCCCTTACCTTCACCTGGGAAGGCGCAGAAGCCCCCGGCGCTTACACCATCCAGGCCGAATTTGCTCTAGGCGATAACGTCGCCGACCTGGACGAGGTAAACGTCGCCATAGCCGCCCCCGTCGAAGAAGTTGCCGTGGAAGCCACGCCGGCGGCCGAAGAAACCACCGCCCCGGCTTTTACAGGCGATGCCGACGCCGTAGTCAAAGCGCCATCGAACGTGCGCACTGGCCCAGGCGTCACCTACGGCATCATTGCCGGTGGTCTCAACGCTGGCGCCGAAGTCAAACTCATTGGCCGGAACGATGACGCTTCCTGGCTCAACATCATCATGCCCAGCGGTGAAGAAGGCTGGATATTTGCCTCGCTGATTACCATCAATCCCGGCGTCACTGTCAGCGCCTTGCCCGTGGTGGAAGTCGCTCCACCGGCCGCTGGAAGCAGCTCTGGCGGTGGTTCTACCACAAATCCGGCGCCGCCGGTTTCGGCCGCACCGGTAGCCGTAGGCAGCTTTGAATTGGGCGGACAAACCCACACCTTTGCCAATCCTCAATTAATGTCCTCGGCGGGCATGAATTGGGTCAAATTCCAGCAAAAGTGGGGACCAGGCGCCAATCCAGGTGACCTGGCCGGACGTATTAACAATGCCCACGCCAGCGGCTTTAAGGTGTTGCTGAGCATTCCTGGCGCGAATACGTACCCAACCAGCATTGATTTTGCCAGCTACATTGAATATCTGCGCGGCGTAGCGGCTCTGGGACCGGATGCCATCGAAGTCTGGAATGAGATGAATATTGACTTTGAATGGCCGGCCGGATCCATTGATCCCACCTCTTATGTCAACAATATGCTGGCGCCGGCGTACAACGCCATTAAAAGCGCCAATCCCAACGTCATGGTGGTTAGCGGCGCGCCCGCGCCCACCGGTTTCGACAATGGCACAAACGCCTGGGCAGACAGCCGCTATATGGCCGGCATGGCGGCAGCCGGTGCGGCCAGTTACCTGGACTGCGTAGGCGCGCACTTTAACGCCGGGGCTACCTCGCCCAGCGCCGTAACCGGACACCCGGCGGGCAGCGACCATTACAGTTGGTATCTGATGCCGACGCTGAACGTCTACGCGCAGCTTGGCAAACCAGTTTGCTTTACGGAATTGGGCTATCTGTCTGGGCAAGATTATGGCGGCGTGCCCGCACGGTTCTCCTGGGCGGCAGGGACCACTGTGGCGCAGCACGCCCAATGGCTGGCGGAGGCCGTGAGCCTGACGGCGAACAGCGGCAAGGTGCGCTTGGTCATCGTCTTCAACGTAGACTTTACCCAGTGGGGCGACGACCCGCAAGCGGGTTATGCCATGGTGCGTAAAGATGGTGGCTGCCCTGCCTGCTCCACGTTGGGCCAGGTGATGGGTCGTTAATGAGCAGTGTTCAGTAACCAGTAACCAGTGTTCAATGTATAGTCAGCACGTAAGTTTACTGAACACTGAATACTGAACACCGAATACTAACCATAGGGCGCATTTTGGTGAGATACTGCCGGAATGCGCCCTTTAGTTTGGAGAGAATAACATGAAGCGTTTTATGGTTGGTTTGTTGGTCAGTTTGATGATTGGACTGCTGGTGGCTTGTGGCGGCAGCGAGGCCCAACCAGCGGCAACAGAGAGTGCGCCTCAAGAGATTCCGCCAACAGCGATTGTGCCCTTGGCAGAGCCGACGCTGCCGCCGCCGGTGATTTCCGGCGGCGAAAGTGGTGGCGAGGTGGCTGGTGGGGATACGGCCGTTTCCGAACCCGCCCCCACCGAGGAACCCGTCGTCCTCGGTCCGGTGGTTCCCTGGCCGACCGACCGCTTTGGCTACGGCATCCAGGTTCATGGCAACGCCAGTGTGGGCAACGCCGCCGATACCATGCACGCGGTGCGCAATCAACTTGGCCTGGACTGGGTGAAGATGCAGCTTAAATGGCCCGTCATCCACCCCAGCCCGGAAGCGGACCAATGGTTTTTCTATGACAGCGTAATTGAAGAGGCGAATAAAAACGGTCTCAACCTGATGGTCAGCATCGTCGGCGCGCCCACCTGGACGCGCGCTCTGGGCGGCGAAAACGGCCCGCCGGACGATTACAGCCAGTACACCGCTTTCCTCAATGAACTGCTGACGCGCCATCCCGGCCAGATTCAGGCCATCGAGGTCTGGAACGAGCAAAACCTGGATCGTGAATGGACGACGACCAACGGCATCAGCCCGGAAGATTACGTGCAGTTTTTGCGGCAGGCGTATGAAACGATCAAAGCGCAAGACCCGAACATCATCGTCATCAGTGGCGCTTTGTCGCCAACG
>CALFEW010000680.1 GCA_937958365.1 uncultured Chloroflexota bacterium
TGGAGCCGAGGGTCTGTCGGGAGCTTCACCACATATTCCGCGAGCAGCCGGAACACCGGGCGGACTTCCCGGTCCGCCCATCAGTCGGGCGGCGCTGGCCGAACTTAGCGGGGTGAGCCGGCGAACGCAGCAGCGTTACGAAGCGCAGGCTGGGGTGCGCAGCCAGGCCAACTTCGCCCTCGGCGCGCTGCTGGCCGACGCGGGGGTCGAAGAGATGGCCTGGCAATACGGCCGTGGCGCTTTTGCCTTCCACGACGTAACCGGGCGGCACGGCCGTCCTGGAGCGCGCTATCAGGCGCGGCAATTGCCCAATAGCTACGTCGGCCCCCACCGGCCGTTGGGCCGGCGACGAAGTAGACGACAATACGGGCGGCAAGGCCGCCGGGCGGTAGACCTGCGACGACAAGGGGATGCGGGGAACGGCCGTTCGGGGGACAAACTGTTGCGTCGGTATTATGCCGGGGGAACGGCCGTGGCGCGGGCGCTGCGGCAGGAAGGACGTGGGCGCTACTGGCGCGGACGGTGTCGCTGCTGTGGCGGGTGGGTCTGGTATCCGCTGCCGGGGCAGGCGTTGTAGGTTGGCTGGCGAGGGGGGATCTGGTTGACCGCCGTTTAAAGGGGAGAGATTGCTTTGCTGATGATGAAGGCCGGGGGCAACCGGCGGAAGATGCACCCCCTCCCTCCAACCGGAGCGAAAATCGGGGGTAAAGCGAACAAATTCGGATTGTTTCTGACTCGGATTGTTTCTGACGTCGAAGCAGCCGGTGTTTGTGACTTTTGCAGTAAAACTACGCCAGCACCATCAAATTCTACCGCGTCTCAGCACAGACCCTTGACTCTCCCATCGTGGGAGGGTATAGAATAAGCCCCATGTTCAAGATCGGTGAATTTGCCCGCTTCAGCCGTGTATCGGTAAAGATGCTGCGCCACTACGACGAGCTGGGATTGCTGCAGCCCGCCCACGTGGACCCGGAAACCAACTACCGGTATTACACCGTTGACCAGTTGCCCCAACTGCACCGCATTGTGGCGCTGAAGGATTTAGGGTTTTCGCTGGCGCAAATTGCCGGCCTGCTGCAACAGCCGTTCTCCACCGAAACGCTGCGTGGCATGCTCACGCTGCGGCAGGCGGAACTGGCGCAGCAGCTGGCAGAAACGGCCGTCCAACTGCGGCAGGTTGAGGTGCGCCTGGCCCAACTGGCCGACGCCGACGTCCCCAGTCGGTACGATATAGTCATGCGCGGCGTGGCGGCGCAGATGGTGGCGTGCATCCGGTTGGCAACGTCGGCGGACGATCAGGTTACGCAAGCGTTTGAGACCCTGGAGGCACACGTGGCCAAATACCAGGCGCGCGCCCCGCTGCCGCCGCTCATTCGCTACTTGGACCAGGGCTTTGACGAAGATTCGTCGTCGCCGGCGCTGGAGGTGTTAATACCCATCTCCCGACCGCTGCCGGTAAACGGCCGTATCACCCTCTGCGAACTACCTGCGCACGAGACCGTGGCCTGTGTTGTCCACAGCGGCCCGTACAGCACCCTACCCCACGCCTACGCCGCCCTGCTCGGCTGGATTGAGCGCAATGATTTTGAAATCGTCAGTCCGCTGCGCGAGTTGTACCTCCGCTTTGGCGCTGATCAAGACGCCTACCGGCTGCCGGAGGCGTACCTGGCCGAGAGCGCGGACCAATTTGTCACCGAGTTGCAGGCGGCCGTGCGTCGCCGCCAACACCTGTAACAAACCAGACAACAGGAGAAAATCATGATGCGATACAAACGATTGGGAGATAGCGGTCTGCGTGTGTCTGAGCTGGCGCTGGGCACGATGACATTTGGTACCGACTGGGGTTGGGGCGCAGATAAAGCGACCAGCCGCCAGATTTTTGACGCCTACGTCGCCGCCGGCGGCAACTTCATCGACACGTCCAACAACTACACCAATGGCGCCAGCGAGACGTTTGTCGGCGAGTTTATCGCCGAGGCACGCGACCAGTTTGTGGTCGCCACCAAGTATACGCTGCGGTTGGAAACGGGTAATGCCCGCAACTTCAACGAAGGCGGCAACAGCCGCAAAAGCATGGTGCGCTCAGTAGAAAACAGCCTACGCCGCTTAAACACCGACTATATTGACCTGCTCTATCTGCACATGTGGGATTTTATGACGCCGGTGGCGGAGGTAATGCGCGCCATGGATGATCTGGTGCGCGCGGGCAAGGTACTCTACGTGGCGTTTTCCGACTCGCCTGCCTGGGTGATCACCTATGCGCTGGGGCTGGCGGAGCGATACGGCTGGAGCCGTCCGGTTGCCGTGCAGTTGCCGTACAGTTTTGCCAGCCGCGATCCGGAGCGCGACCTGCTGCCGATGGCGCGGACGTTCGGGCTGACTGTAGCAGCATGGGGCATTCTCAGCGGTGGCGCTTTCACCGGCAAATACAACACAGCCAACGATGAGCCGAAACGGTACGCCAACGCCTCAGAGAAGGCGAAGCGGGTGGCGGTGGCGTTGCAGGCGGTGGCAGCGGAGATCGGCCGTTCCCCGGCGCAGGTGGCTGTGAATTGGGTGCGGCAGCAGCCGGGTGTGATTCCCATATTAGGGGCGCGCACGCTGGCGCAGATGGAGGACAACCTGGGTGCGCTCGAGTTCACGCTGACGGCGGCACAACTGGCGTCACTGGCGCAGACCGAACCGTTTGATGTGGGGTTCCCGCTGCGCTTCTTGACGGACGAACACGTGCGCGGCCTGATTTTTGGCGACACGTTTGCTCACATTGACCATCCGCAGAGTGTGGTAGGGTAGCGGAACGGCCGTCACGTTACGTAAGCGTCGCCAGCATCGGTGGCTGGCGAGGTTGCTGAAGTAGTTTCTGGAGATGTAGGCGCAAAAGACAGCCGGCACGGCCGTTACCAGGGCCAGGTCGCACCATCAGGCGGTATCCCCTCCCCCAGGTCGTTGATCGTCACCACGGCCCCATCTTCCAGCCACACTTCGGCCGCCTGCCAGCTGGTCTGATTGGCGGCGGCGATGAGGGCCAGGTA
>CALFEW010000681.1 GCA_937958365.1 uncultured Chloroflexota bacterium
CGACGATAGTCAGGTAGCCGTCGTCATCAAACTGGCCCAGGTCGCCGGAGTGGAGGTAGCCGTCGTACAAAGTCTCTTCGGTGGCCGCCGGTTCTTTGAAGTAACCCATGAAGACGTGGGGACCTTTGACCAGGATTTCGCCGTCGGTGTCCAGGATGACTTCTGTGCCGGGCAAGACGCAGCCGACCGAGCCGATTTTGTTGGCGTGTGGCAGGTTGGTCGTCGTTGGGCCGCAGTCTTCGGATTGACCGTACAGTTCAAAGAGAGGGATGTCTATGCTGTTGAAGAAGGTGATGATGTCCGGCGAGATGGGCGCAGCGGCCGTGATCAAGAATTTGGCGCGATCCAGGCCCAATCCCTCTTTAATGGTGGAAAAGACCAGTTTATTCGCCAGATTGAACTGAATGCCTAACAAGCCGCTGGGTTCTTTGCCCTGTCGTTTCAAAGCGGAGGCTTCTGCGCCAACGTTCATTGCCCAGGCGGCGATCTTGGCTTTGGCGCCGGTGGCTTCGCCCAGTTTGGCGGCTACGCCATCGCGGAAACGTTCCCAAATGCGCGGCACGCCGAAGACCAGGGTGGGCCGTATTTCGCGGAGGTTTTTGTTGAGGTGTTCTTGGGGTGAGTATTCTGCGTAATACACCTGGTAGCCCATGGTAACGGCCGTATGTATGGTAAACATCTGCTCGGCAATGTGCGACAGGGGCAGGTAGGACAAAACTGAATCGGTGGAGGTGATGCCCAATAAGCTGGCGGCCAGTTGCGCTGTCCAGACCAGATTGTTGTGCGAAAGCATCACGCCCTTGGGCGGGCCGGTGGTGCCGGAAGTGTAGATCAGTTGGGCCAGGTTTTCCGGTTTTAGATTGTTGAGCCGTTCATCTAACGTTTCGTCGCTGACGCTGTTGCCCTGCGCCAGGAAATCTTCCCAGGTAAGCACAAGCGGATCATCCACGGAAGCGCCCTTCATCAGGATGACTTTTTTAAGGTCAGGCAGTTCGTCTCGTTTCTGGTTGATTTTTTGCCATTGATGCGCATCTTCCACCAGGACGAAAGGGGCTTCCGAGTGGTGGACGATGTACTGGACTTCGCTGGGAGAGTTGGAGGTATAGATGCCGGAGGCGTGACCGCCGGCAAGCATCCCCGCCAGATCGAAGATGGTCCACTCTGGTCGGTTAAAACCAAGAATGCAAACCCCCTGGCCGGGTTGAAAACCCAAAGCGATGAGGGCTTTGGCGGCCTGGCGCACTTCGGCCAGATATTCCTGCCAGGTCGTAGGCACCCAATGATCGGTGGCCTTGACGTAATAGGCAGGGGCATTGGCTCGTTTACGGCCGTTTTCGTGCAATCGGTGCAGAACGGTATCCACGGTCATCTGTCTTCTCCTAAATTGTGGGGTTGAATTGGGTGAACGAGCAGCGCGCCATGCAAGCCCAATAAGCCAGGGGGATTATGTTGCTGGTTTATCTTTAGCTCAAAAAATTCTTGCAAAGTGCTCAACCCGTTCCGATGGACTGATAATAGTTTGTGCGTCAGGTCAAAATGTTTCGGGAATATCACGCCTATTTCCAATGTATCATAACCTTTGTCAATAGGCAATCTATCCCGCAAAAAATATGGGTCAGATTTGGAATCGTCAAGTCAAGGCACGATTTTTGCCGAATGGCGCGCGGATTTTCACAGATGCGGCGGATAAACGCGGATAGTACTGGTTTTTATCCGCGAAAATCGGCTGTATCCGCGTTTATCCGCGTCCAATTTCATCTCTACCGATCCCTGATCCCCAATCTCCAGACCCCATTGGAGGATCATCACCAGATTGGGTGACATATGGCATACGCGGCCGGTTCAAGTCGGGTTACAATCCGGCCCGATGTCTGAGACGCACCAGCAAGATGTGCAATTATTTGCCGTTACGGCCGTTGGCCCCATGCCTTTGCCTGTGCCGCCCGGCGCACAATCCTTTGACGATCTCTATGAAGGGTTGGCGTTAGGCGTGTATTCGGCTTTGCGCACGTTCGACCATAACAAGTTCCTGTATCTGGACGCCCACATCGCCCGCACCAAACGCTCGATGGCGCTGCTGGGCTGGGATGACCGGTTGGATGAAGTGGCGCTGCGCCGGGCGCTGCACGAAGTCTGTTCGGCGTATCATCGGCCGGAGGCGCGGGTGCGCTTTGATGTGTTGGCCGAATCGGCGCTGGCTTTGGGCACAGACAGCCGCGTGCTGCTGGCGCTGGCCCCCTTCACCCCGCCAACGCCGGCGATGATAGCCGA
>CALFEW010000682.1 GCA_937958365.1 uncultured Chloroflexota bacterium
ACCACCGAAACCCATCTCTTTTCGGCGACCATCAGCCACCTGGACTACGCCGGGTTGGTCTTTGTTTACTACGCCGACTTCACCAGCGGACAATTCATGGAAACGACGCGGCTGCTGCCATTGGGCCGGGGCTGCCAGTTGGGCGATGCGGTGGCCGACGACGCCCACTATCACAGCCGCGACCTGCACATCGCCATGCAGCAGACCGACGGCGGCGTAGACCTGGCCGTGGGTATCGCCGATTTCCAGGGCCAGCCCTTGACGGCCCGCCTGGCCATCACCATCCCGCCGCAGCATGAAACCTTGAATGTTGTCGTACCCTGGGATGAGCGCACCTTCCAGTTCACCAGCAAACAGAACTGCCTGCCCGCCGTGGGCGTCGTCACTATCGGTGAGCAGGAGACCTTGTTCAGCGGTGCGCAGAGTTTTGCCTGTCTGGACTTTGGCCGGGGCATCTGGCCGCGCCACTGCCGCTGGAATTGGGGCAGCGCGTCGGGGCGGCAAAACGGCCGTCTCATCGGCCTTAACGTGGGTGGACAGTGGACGGACGGCACGGGCAGCACGGAGAATGGGGTGTGCGTAGACGGCCGTTTGCACAAGCTCGCGGCCGACCTGACCTGGCAGTACGACAAGACTAACTTCATGCGCCCCTGGCGCATCAGCGACCCGGACGGCCGTCTGGCGCTGACCTTCACGCCCTTCCTGGAGCGGGTGGCCGCCAGCAACGTCGGGTTGGTGCGCTCGGAGGTACATCAGATGTTCGGCCGTTACAGTGGGCACGTCACCACTGACGCGAATGAAACGGTCGCCGTCCATGACCTGGTAGGCTGGGCCGAAGACCACGTGGCGCTGTGGTAAGACACGGCCGTTTCCTCTGTGGCTTTTGGCGCGGTAGATGCCGCCCTGACCGATGACGGCCGTGACCTCTGCCGGCCTCTGACGACTACCGGGTCACGTCGCCGTCTTCTGCGTCAGGGGTTGCGCCGGCCACGGCCGTTGCCGCCACGGCCGTGGCCATGTTCATGAGCTGGCTCACTGTCCGCCAGTTCCGGCCTGTGATGGCGACGCCCCAGCCCTGCCCAATCTTCTCGGCCAGTTTAGACCGCCCAATGCCATCCGGCGCATGGAGATAAAACACCCGCTCAACGAGCGCATATCGTTCATCCGGTCGCTTCACGACTTCCAGCGCTTCCCAATTGATGGTTGCCGGGTCGTCGTCCAGAAAAAAGAGGTGCAGTGATTGGGGCGCCGCCGCGCCTTCAGGAAACGGGTTGGCCGTTATCGCCTGCCGCAGCGCGGTTACGTCGAGGATGAAAACCTGGGGCGTAAACCCATGGCTTTGGCCGATGGCGCGGCTAATCATCTGGGACAGAGCGGCCGGGTCGCTTGTTTCAGTTTGAAAAACGACGTTGCCGCTTTGAATATAGGTCTGTACGTTGTGTAAACCCAGCGCTGCCAGCAGTTGCGCCAGTTCACGCATGGGCAGTTTGTGGTGACCACCGACATTGACGCCGCGCAAGAGCGCGATAAAGGTGTTCATGTCATGCATCAAATTAACCCTCTACCTTTCCTGTCAGGCATCCGCCTCATACCACGCCCGCAAGGTTGTCAGGGAATGATTGTAGTGGTACTGAATCTGCGGCAGCGTGTACCGATGCTCCGGAAAAAAGGGCAGACCAGCCGCGCAGCCGTTGGCAGCCTGACAACACCACGGCGATTCCCTGAGGCAACGAGGCATCCACCCCTGTTGGCGCACCTTGTTTTGCAGATTGATCAGTCGGGTCTGGTATTCAGCGGCTTCAATTCTCATGGTGGTTTGCTTTTTCTCCCAGAGTCAATGATGCCGCAACCACAGCCTCTCGGCGAAAGACCTGGGGCCAGAACAACGCCGCCTGGGACAGCAGCACAATCGCCAGGACGTAGGTGGGGGAAATGAGCATCACCCACGTCGTATCGGGATTGACAAAAACCATGTGGCCGATGAGCGCGTCGGAGAAAACGAATGACGTAGCGCCGACGGCGGCCAGTAAGCGAAAGGCTAACGGCCGTTCCCGGTAGGCCAATCCCAGGTAAACCACCGCCGCCATCAGCCCCAGGGCAGCGACGTAGGGGGCGACAATGAGGGTTATCGGCCCATTGTAGACAAACACAACATAGACCAACGGCGTGACGATGAGCCAGAACAGCGTGGTCATCAGGGAAGGCCGTTTCAGGACCGGCGAAGCCAGGATATGACGGGGGCGGAGATGCAGGATGCCCTTGTAGGCGATGATGAGACATATCTGCATGACGAGGTAGATGCCCGCGCCCAGAAAGAAGTTCTGATAGATGCTCACGGTGGCTATCAGCCCCACCATCATGGCGACGACCAGCATGTTCAAGTAGCGACGCGGGTTTAAAGGCACGTCCGGCAGTGGATTCGTGGCGTGAATGGCCGTCTCAAACCGCCGTTCGTCCACCACCCAATAACGAAGCAAAAGGGTGGCCACCAGGACGAGGACGCTGGCCGACCAGGCGATGGGCAACGGCCGTTCGCCGGTACGGATACGGATGCTTTCGGCGACGAGAATCACCAAAAAGGCCACAATGCTTAACCCCAGGGGAACGATTGCCCGTTTTGTCATTGTTGTTGCCCATGCCCTTGTTTCAGTTGCGCTGGTTGAATAGTGTTATATTCCGCATTTCCCGATAAAAATGTAAATCGTACTGCTGAGATTTCTCGACAACCAGTTGCTGAGTAGCTGTCATTCACTCGACAGGGGGAATTCTATGCCGGATTCACCGGCCCTACCACTTATCCACGACTACTTCGGCGTCCATCGGCGAAAAAATACCACCCGGATAACTCAACTTTCAGTTACAATCATGGCTAAACGTTAAAGGTCAACAGTTGGAGGGAGCAACTGGAGGAACACAAAAAATGGACAACCCTTTTCAGGAACAAATTCTAACAGGCTGGAAAGCGTATCAGGAGCATCTGATTGCCGCGATTGCCCCGCTTACCCCGGAACAACTTGCCTTTCGACTGGCCCCTGATTTGCGCTCCATCGTGATTGTCGCCGCGCACATCGTCGCGGCGCGGGTCTGGTGGTTTCGCTATGTCATGGGCGAAGGCAATGAAGACATCGAGCCGATGGTCACATGGGACGATGACGGGGAACCACCCCGGAGCGCCGCCGAACTGGTGGCTGGACTGGAAACGACCTGGGCCATCATCGAAGCCGGGCTGAAACGCTGGACAGCAGAGGATATGACGGCCGTTTTTTACCGTCCAGGCAGCGAGCAAACGCGCGCCTACACCCGTCAATGGATCATCTGGCACGTTCTGGAACATGATCTCCACCATGGCGGTGAATTGTCGTTTGCTCTGGGCGCTCAAGGAGTGCCGGGCATTGACCTGTAAGTGAAGGGCGGCGGCCTCACGTACCAACATATAATCGCCTTGCGCACGGTAATATAGCGAGTTAAGGATTCATGCGGTGGCTCCGAAGGCTCCACGCCGCATACTCCTTAAAACATGGTATTTGAGATGTCATTAACCTACTCAAGGCAACCAGATAGTAATCCAGATGTTGGAGGAACTGAGTCATGAGAAAAGTTATTGTGCTTGAACATATCACCCTTGATGGTGTCATACAAGCCCCAGGCGGGCCAGAGGAAGATACCAGCGGCGGCTTCGCGTATGGCGGGTGGATAGCGCCATATTCCGACGCAATTCTTGGAACAGAACTGAGAAGGCAGATGAACATGCCGTTCGATCTGTTGTTAGGACGCAAAACCTTTGATATTTGGGCGCCGTACTGGCCGCAACATGCAGACATATGGCCTGGCGTCAATGCGGCGACCAAGTACGTCGCCTCGAATACCATGACTTCTCACGAATGGCAGCCTTCTGTATTTTTGAACGGCGATATTGCCGAAAAAGTCGCCAACATCAAGCAACAGCCAGGGCCGGATTTGCACGTTTGGGGAAGTGGCAATCTCATTCAGACGCTTATCAAGCATGATTTGGTTGATGTGTTCTGGCTGATGATCTATCCGATAACATTGGGCATTGGCAAGCGATTGTTTGCCGATGGCACGATCCCGCTGGCGTTCAAGGTGACAGAAAGCAAAGTCACCCCGAATGGCGTCATTGTCGTGAATTACGAGCGGGAATCCGTTCTTAACAATCAATGACCGAAAAGTTTTCGGCATCAGGGCAGAAGTTAAGCGGATAGTTTCCTTGAAGGAGAATGTGGTGATGATTCAAAATCAGGCTGCTCCTGGAACCCTCAAGTCCTTCGGCGCTTCGCTGTTGATCAGTGCCATCTTGGTTGTGCCATTCTTCGTCCTCGAATGGAATGATCGGAAAGGTGTCCGCTTTGGCGTGAAAATCGGACAAAGAGCGGATGTCGCATTGCTCAATGAGACACTCGAATTCATGAAGTATACTGTTACGCAAAGCGATTGTGGAAATGCCTCGTAGCAAAAGGTCATCCGTTACATGGACTTACTATTTTTCCTGACGCTGTTTGCATTTATCATCAGTTATTTAGTCCATGCCGAGTTGTATTTGAGGCGTTTGAAAAAACACTGCC
The DNA here is from genome assembly GCA_937958365.1 of uncultured Chloroflexota bacterium. Lineage (GTDB taxonomy): Bacteria > Chloroflexota > Anaerolineae > Promineifilales > Promineifilaceae > Leptovillus. Next base: position 4,581 of record CALFEW010000682.1, read on the forward strand.
CTGATGTCTTTGCTAAATTAGGCTCACCGTCTGTAATAGGGAAGAAACAAAGTGCTTTACCCGTGATGGGGTTCTTTGGTTCTGGCGAGTATCGTCAGCTTCCAGACGTTGCGTTAGTAAGGATGGGCACCCGGCTGGTCATTCACTTCTTTGCCGTGTTCATCTTCTTCATAGGTTTTTTCGTGTTCATATTGCTGTATATGCCTACCCCCTAAACCATCAACCTTGCCCCTATATCATCGCCCCACCTGC
>CALFEW010000683.1 GCA_937958365.1 uncultured Chloroflexota bacterium
GCCAGCTGCCAGCACAAGGGTCTGGCTGGCTTCGTCCAGCAGATAGATGTGGGCATGGTAGAGGTTGAAGCGCGTTTTGGTCAGGTCGCTTACTTCCTGAAGAAGCGTGGCCGGTTCCAACAGGGTGGAGATGGCCGTATTGACGTCGGCGACGGCTTGCAGTTCGCGGGCGCGTTTTGCCAGCGCCTCTTCCGTTTTCATCTGTTCCGTAATGTCCTGATTCGCGCCAATGGTTTTGATGGTGCGCCCTTCTTCGTCTTTGACAATGCGGAAGCGCACACGAATGGGGATGATACGGCCGTCTTTGGTGACGTTTAAGGAGTCGAATTCGCGGTAATAATTCGGGTCGGTGGTAGTCAGCGCCGCCACAACTTCTTGTTCCACGATGCTTGCCTCGAAATCGGGCACGTATTTGCGAGAGTAGTCGGCGGCGGACATGGTGTAGCCCCCTTCTTCTTCGGCCGATGTGCCCAAAAGTTCATAATACGCGGGCAAGAATGTGAACTGCTGCGTGGCGACATCAAATTCCCAAGAATGCAATCTGGCAATGCCGACGGCTTCGGCCAGACGGGCCTGGTTTTCGCGCAGCGCCTCTTCCGTTTTCATCTGTTCCGTAATGTCTTGATTCGCGCCGATGAATTGGATCGTTTCACCGGACTGGTTCTTGATAATGCGGAAGCGAACACGAATGGGGAAGATACGGCCGTCTTTGGTGAGATTGAGCGAGTCGAATTCACGCCGGTAATTGGGGTCGGTTGTAGCCAGCGCTGCCATGATTTCTGTGCCGACGATGGACGCTTCTTCCGGTGGCACGAATTTGCGGGCATAGTCGGCGGCAGACATGGTATTACCCCCTTCTTCTTCGGCCGATGTGCCCAAAAGTTCATAATACGCGGGCAAGAATGTGAACTGCTGCGTGGCGACGTCAAACTCCCAGTAATGCAATTTGGCAATGCCGACGGCTTCGGCCAGACGGGCCTGGTTTTCGCGCAGCGCTTGCTCGGCTGCTTTGCGTTCGCTGATGTCTTGCGCCGAGGCGACCAGACCGATAGGCGAGTTGCCGGTGTCTTTCAGAATCGCGATGGTCATCAGCGTGGGGAAAACGCTGCCATCTTTGCGGACATGGCCCACTTCTGACTGTTGGGCCTGCCCGGTGGTCACAACAGTCTCGTTGAGGGGCAGCACTTCCTGGGCAAGCTGCTCGGCCGTGTGGAAGATGCTGAGGTGTTGGCCGATGAGTTCGGCGACTTCGTAGCCGTGCATAGCGGCCCAGACCGGATTGGTAAATTCGATGATGCCATCCAGGTTGGCAACGGCCGTTCCGTCCAACGATTGTTCGACGACGTACCCTAACCGCCGCACTTCAGCCTGGGATTCATAACCGGCGGTAATGTCGCGGCTGATACCGATGAGGCCGAGTAAGTTGTGGTTTTCGTCGTAAAAGGGGGTTTTGAGGGTGTCTAGCAGCACGCGACGGCCGTCTGGATAATCTACCCACTCTTCGTTACTCCGCGTCTGCCCCTGGGTGAGCATCTCTGTGTCTTGTTCGCGGAAGAAAGCGGCCACGTCGTGGGGGAACAAATCGAAATCAGTCTTGCCGACCAGGTCTGATACTTTCTGGCCGCTAAATTCGCTGAAGGCGACATTGCAGCCCAGGTATATGCCGTTGATGTCTTTGTAAAAGATGAGGTCAGGCACGGAATTGAGCAAACTATTGAGCAAAGCGCGTTCGCGGGCGAGCTGATTGCTGCTTTTTACCAACTCTTGCCGTAGTTCACGCTCCTGGGCAACCTGCTTTTCTAGCGCCGCTTCGGTGTTTTGGTAGAAGTTTTCGCGGGCTTTGATGGTGATGTTTTCACGCGCCTGCATGTATTGGTGCAAGAAATGGCGGCTATAGGCGTTGAGGTGAACGGCCGTTGCCATTCTGTCGGTTTCCGGCAGCAGCCCAATGGATGTCATAACGAGTGTGTCTGTGACGACCAGGGCGCTCAGGTGGCCCAACCCCTGGTCTACTAGCTGACCGACCGCGGTTGTCAGGTGTTGGAGGTCGGTGTGACGCAGGTAATGCAAGAAATCTTGCACGATCTGCTGGCTGACGGTCGGCAGCAGGCGTGGCGTCATGAGACGGCCGTGATTTTGGAACAGGTGCTGGCGGAGGGTGGCCTGGATGGCCGCTTGCAGTTGTTCGGCCCGGCTCTCCAAGATAGCCAGCAGTTCCGGCGATACGGCCGATGGCGCTGAAGTGGGAGGAGTCATTAAAGTCGTCATAGACAAGCTCTCGTAAAAAGTGGGTTGGTTTGTGGGTTGGTTTGTCGGCTTACCACCAACAAACCAACCGTCAAGCCATCAAACCATCGTTCCTTACTTCACCAAAATCGCGCCGAAGAATTCCAAATTTACGCCTTCGCGGTCTTCGGCGGTGATCAGGTCTGGGGTGTCCAGCCATTCAGTGATGGGTCTGTACTGTCCTTCTTCAATCCGCCAGGGATGGCTTAGGTGTTGCGAGGCTTCTGGCGTCAGGAAGTAATAGGGGGATCCCATTTGGGCAAACATGCCCAGAAATTGCTCCAGTTTGGGCGTGGTCAGGTCTGGATTTTTGGTCTCGAAGGTGCAGAACAGCTTGCTGCCCGGCGCGGCCCAATCGTACAAACGAGTAAAAAGTTGCTTCAATTCCGCTTCTTCAAAAAAGCAGGTCATGCCGTTCAGGCCAATAGCCACCCGACGATCAGCGCCAAACAACTCCTCCACCGCCGGCGATTGGAGAATACTGTCCAGATTGCGCACGTCGGCTTGCAGAAAGCGCACGTTTGGCAGGTGATGGGTCAGTTCTCGCCCATAGGTCACAGTGATCGGATCGAAGTCGGTATAAATAATGTTTGCCCCCGGCACAATCGCATGGATGTGGTCGGCGGTTGGCAAACCAGAACCGAGGTCCAGGAATTTGTCGAAGCCTTCTTCGCCTAAACGGGCGGCCGCTTCTTGCATGAAGCTGCGCAGCAAACGCACCCATTTCGACGTGGAAGGCAGCAAGCTGAACATGTATTGAGCGGCTTGCCGGTCGGCTTCAAAGTTGTGGCTGCCGCCGAGGGTGTAATCGTACACGCGGCTGCCACTAGGGATATTGGTATTGATCTCTTTGGCGTCCATACTACTACTCGTTACTCCTTTGTATGACTGGGTTTGTACGGCCATTTTGCTGGCCCGATAACGCGATTTCTGCGGCAGCGTAAGGCGCCCGGAAGACGCGGCTGAGTTCGGTAACGGCCGTTTCCAGCGCATTCTCCACCGTCAGGGTACTCTGAATTTTCTGCGTAATGGCGTTCACCAGGGCTTCGCGTTCGGCGCGGCGCTGCGTCTCGGTATACAGACGAGCGTTTTCCAAAGCCACGGCCACGTGGTTGGCAATCCCCGAAAGCAGCGCCACGTCACGCCCGGTGTAAGCCGCGTGGGCATAACTCTGCACCGACATCGCGCCGATGGTTTGCTGGCCCAGGAACAGCGGCACAAAAATCAGCGACGCCGAGACCTTGCCAGGCTGCCCCAGACGTTGCTCTGGCGCGCCGGCCAGGTCGGCCAGACGTTCGGCCACCTCGGCGGGCGTGCGGTTGAGCAGGCGCGGCGCGCCTGTTTGCACCACCTGCATCCAGGGGTTGTCGGCAGCCGGGTGGCTGGCGGCTGGCTGGAAGCGCTGCCCTTCGTCGTATACCAGCGGGTAGCTGAGCATTTCGGTACGGGTGTCATAGGTTGCCACGATGAAGGCGTCGGCCAGCAGTGCGCGCTGCACTTGCTTGAAGATGGTTTCCAGCAAGTCGGCCGGTTCCAACAGTTGCGAGACGGATTGGGCCACTTCGTTGATAACGGTCAACTCGCGGGCCTGAGCGTCCAGGCGTTGGCGGCCAAGTTCTGTTTCTTCAAAGAGGCGGGAGCGTTCCAACGCTTCGGCCACCTGAGCGGAAAGGGCGTTTAACAAAAGCTGCTGTTCGTCGGTTAATGGCTGGCCGTCGGCCGACCGCGCACCGATGACGCCGATGGATTCGCCGTGCAGTGTGAGCGGCGTTGCCATCATCTGGTTGCCGGGATGGCGCATCGGTTCGGTTATTTGGGTTAGATCAACGGCACCCATCGGCATGGCTTCTTCCAGGCTGGCCAGAATGGGTTGAAGGGTGTTCTGGCTGAATATGTAGCCTTGTAACGGCCGTTCCGCCGACGTCAGGAACGCTTCCCAACCCTGGCGGGTCATGGCGCGTTGCAGGGCGTTCACCTGTTCCAGTCGTTCTTCTAGTTCGCGCGCCAACACAATTTGTGCCTGGTGGGCCTCGATCTGGGTTGTAATATCATGCACAAAACCGACAATGCCGATCACTTCGCCACGCCCATCTTTGAGCGGCGCTTTAATTGTATTCAGAACTCTGGGTTCTCCATCAATCACAGCCGGTTCCGCATCTATCACTTTTACCTGCGCGCTGTCCATGATTTCCCGGTCGCCAGCCCAAAAACCAGGAATCCCTTTTTCTGGATTGCCTTGCACGATGTCCGGAGGGAAGCCAATATCTAGATCGTTTTTGCCGATAAAGTCGGCGGGCGCCAGATGCAGCGAGTCTGCATAGCCCTGGTTCACCAAGCGGTAACGGTGATCGGTGTCTTTGACAAAGATCCAGTCTGGCGTGGAATCAATGATGGTGCGCATGAGCGTTTCGTTTTGTTGGATGGCTTCTTCTTTTTGTTTGCGCTCGGCGATGTCGGTGATGCTGGCCCCCAGGAAAGCGGGACGGCCGTTTTCGTCGCGCACCAGGAAGACGGAATGGATGGTTGGCACAGGCTTGCCGTCGCTCCGGTATATGTCTATTTCACCGCTCCACACGCCTTGCTCCATGACGACTGGCTGAATTTCATTGAGGAAACGGTTGACGCCTTCGGTCCCATAAAATTGGGTGATGTTGTGATCCTGCACGGCGTTGGACCATTCGAAGCCAAGCATTTCGAGAAGCGCCGGGTTGATGTAGACGATTCCGCCGTTCATGCTGATCAGGGTGATACCCTGGCCGGTAGCCTGGGTAATCTGGTGGAAGGTATTGGCTTCGGCCAGGGCTTCCTGGGTTTGTTGGTATTGGCGCACGTTTTGCAGGGCAACGGCCGTTTGCGCGGCCAGCGTTGTCTGAATTTGCACATCTTGCACCGTGAAATGATCCACCGTGTCGGCCTGCAAGTCTAAAATCCCCAACAATTGTTCACCGGCAATCATCGGCACAGCCATTTCGGAGCGCGTGTCTGGCAGCAAAGGGTTGGGTAAAAAGCCGGGGTCAGCCATGACGTCGTTCACAATGACGCCCTGCCGTGTCCGCGCCGCCCGCGCCACCAATGATTGTTCCTGGTTTAAGGCAATCGCGCGCCCCTCTTCCACCATCACTTGCCCCACTTCCCCGGCGCCGGCAACCAGAGTCAATTGCTCGCCTTCCAGCAGATAAACATGGGTATGATAAAGGTTAAACTGCTCTTTCGTCAGGTCCAAGACTTCCTGAAGCAGTTGTTGTTCGTCGCGGGCGGCGGCCACTTTGGTGGAGATTTCGGCCACTGACTGCAATTCTTCCGCCTGCCGGGACAGTTTCGTTTCCGCCTGCTTCCGGTCGGTGATGTCCACGATGACGCCCACCAACCCGCCTACGGAACCATCGGGGTTGCGGAAGGCGCTTTTGTTAAAGATGACGTTGTGGAGCGTACCATCGGCATAGGTGACAAGCGCCTCGTATATCTGCGGTTCTTGGGGGTTTTCAAATAGCGCCACGTCCATAGCGTGATACCTGGCCGCCAATGCCTGGTCTGTTTGCAGGTCGAAGACCGATTTGCCCAGCAGCGCCGTGGCCGGTTGCCCCAGATAATCCAAAAACGCCTGGTTGAAACCGATGTACGTGCCTTGAAAGTCTTTGTAAAAGACCGGGTTTGGGATGTTTTCGATGAGCGTGTTCAAGAAGCGCTGCGACTGCTGTACTTCTTGCAGCGCCTGTTGGGTGGCTTGATTTTGGTTTTCATTTTGGATGGCAATGGCTAACTGCCCCGCCAATACGGAAAAGGCGGCCAGATTTTCTTCTGTCAGACCACCAGCCTGGCTGCTTTGCAGGTCCAAAACACCCAATACGTCTTCGCCTACCACCAGGGGAATAACCATTTCGGAGCGGGTGTCTGGCAGCAGGGTGTTGGGGCGGAAGAGTGGACTCTGGCTGGTGTCGGCTACAATGACGGCTTGTTTGTGGATAACGGCCGTGCCATTGAGTGAACTCTCATCCAGAGGCAGTTGATGTCCGGCAGCGAGAAGCTCCATACCGGCATGGCCTGTGCTGGCGCGCAAGATAAGGTACTGCCGCGACTCATCGGCCAGGTAAATCTGCACCTGGTACAGGTCGAACGTCTCACAAACGTACTGGACCGCCTGGGGCAGCAGGTGATCCAGGCTGTGTACCTGCGAGATTTCTTGTCCAATTTGCGCCGCCAGATTCAGGTCTTTGGTACGCGCTGCGACGCGCTCTTCCAACTGGGCGCTCAGCGCCACCAGCTCCTCATTGCTCTGGCGCGCCTGTTTTAGACTTTGCTGCAAACTGCTGATGATAAGATAGATGAGCAAGCCGGCTATGAGGAAGATGATAGTCTGTTCTTGGGCCTGAGAAATCGGGGTGTCAATAGCGGAAGGAATCAGGCCGGCGGTTCCGCCGTAGGCAAAAAACCAGCCAGCCCCAATACTCAGCGCCGTGAAAAGCACGGCGGCGCGCCAGCCCACCAACAAGCCCGCGGCCAGAACGAGTAAGAAGTAAGCGCTGTAGGCGCTGTCGCGTATCCCTTCTGAGGTCCAGGCCAGGTGCGCCATTCCCAGCCAACTGGCGATCAGAAAGGTGTAACTGGCAAAACGCACATACCGTTGCCGTAGGACAACAAGTAAGCCGACCATCAGAACGGTCATGCTCCCCAAGATGGTGGTGTCTAGCTGGAAGCGCATACCATCGCTGATAACCCTGATCAGGGTCAATGTTGCCAATGAAACGGCCGTCAGCAGCAGAATGGCGTTGAGTTGTCTAGCCATGCGGT
>CALFEW010000684.1 GCA_937958365.1 uncultured Chloroflexota bacterium
TTGGCGGGGGTAAATCTCTTACCGCCAGCGTCAGGGTGGGCGTTACCGGTTCGCTTACGACAAAGGCTGGCGTCTCGCCAGCCTTCTGCGCCACTGCCGAACCGGCTGGCCCGCGCTGTGCGCTGCTGCCTGGTAGTGAGCTGCTCTGTTTAGGTATAGAAAGTACCCATATGAGCAACCAGATGGCAACAATACCACTTGTAACTTTCCAGATAGTTTTCACAATGTTCCTCCTGCTTTGGGGTTATCATGCGCATGCCGTGGATACCAACAGAAAACCATCAAGCCCATACCTGTATGCGGGGATTGAAAAAGAGGTGAAGATCGTTTGACTAATGGGTAGCCCGATCCTCCACGTCAAATTCAGGACGCTTCATGAACACGGGCTTTTTTGCCCGGTCGGCAACTACACATGCGAAGTGATGGGGTGAATTCTAGCCACTTTTGTTGAATCGCCAATAAGCGAGCATTTCAGTGTCATTGTTTTTGCAGCCATACCATCCCATACGGCTCCAATTGCAGATCGTGCCAACCGGACAGCGGTTGGCCGGTGATGCAGTCGGTGAGGGGGCCGCTGAAGCCGAGGTCGTGCAGGCGGTAGGCGGGCACGGTTTGGGGATGGGGGCTGAAGTTGCCCAGGATGAGCAGACGGCCGCGTGGACTTTCGCGCAGGAGGCCGAAGACCTGTTCGTTGTGGGTCCAGACGGGGGTGGCGGCGGCCTGGGCGTGGAGGGCGGGGGTTTGCTGGCGGGCGTGGATGAGGCGGCGGAGGGATTGGAAGAGACGGCCGTTCACACTCGTCCAATCATGCCGTTTTTCTGCCAGCGCCCAATCCATGAAGGGCCGGTGCAGCCAGCGGTTGTCGGCGGCCAGGTTCGGGTCGGCCAGGTAGCTGTCGTCGTTGAGCAGGCCGATCTCGTCGCCCATGTAGAGCAGAGGGATGCCGCCAAAGGCCAGAATCAGGCTGTGGATGAGCAAAATGCGCCGCACGGCCAGGTCTAGTTCGCCCCAATCTTGCTTTTCCAGGGCCACTTCCAGCCCGGCCAGCGAGGCGCACGAACCACTGATGCGCCGGTCGTTGGTGCGCGGATTAAACTGGAAGGTTGCGCCGCGGGCGAAGGTGTTGGGGAAACGGCCGCTGTAAAAATCGCTCAAAAACGAGCGGTGCAGGTAGCCATTCAGCCCCACAGCCGCCGCGTCTTCCTCCGTGACGGCCCAGCCAATGTCGTCGTGGCAGCGCACGTAGGTGAGCCAGGATGCGCCGGAAGGGATGGGCGGCATCATCTGCAAGGCGTGGGTCATCAGCACGGCGCGCCCTTCGGCCAGGCTGCTCCAGAGCATGACCATGAAGACGTTGTGATAGGCGATCTCACACTCTTTGTTGGTGGCTTCGCCCTGGCCCAGGTAGGGTATAAGCTGTGGCGGCGGCACGATGGCTTCGGCCTTCAGCAGCAAACCGGGCGCAGCGATGCGGCTGAGGGCGCGGAAGGCTTGCAGGATGGCGTGGGCTTCGGGCTGATTTTCGCAATCTGTCCCCAGGCGCTTCCACATGAAGGCGACGGCGTCCAGGCGCAAGACTTCCACGCCCTGATTCGCCAGGAAGAGCATGATGTCGAGCAATTCGCCAAAGACGGCCGGGTTGGCGTAATTCAAGTCCCACTGGAATTCGTTGAAGGTGGTCCAGACCCATTTGTCGAACGCTTCGTAGTAGGTGAAGCTGCCGGACTTAAATTCGGGGAAGATTTCGCGCACGGTCATTTCGTATTGGTCGGGCAGCGTGCGGTCGGGAAACATGAGGTAGTAATTTTGGTAAGTTGGGTCGCCGGCGGCCGCTTTTTGCGCCCATTCATGTTCTTTGGCGGTATGGTTGCAGACCAAATCTATGCACAGGCTGATTTTTTCCTGGCGCAACTGGGCGGCAAGATGGGCCAGATCGGCCATTGTGCCGAGGTCGTCGCGCACGGCGCGGTAGTCCATCACGGCGTAGCCGCCGTCGCTGGCGCCGGGGCGCGGCTTGAGGAGAGGCATGAGGTGCAGATAGGAAATGCCCAGCTCTTTGAGATAGGGGATTTTGTCGGCGACGCCTTGCAGGGTTCCGGCGAAGCGGTCGGCGTAGGCGACGTAGCCCATCATGTTGGGCTGTTGGAACCAGTCGGGCTGGTGGACGCGGCGCAGGTCTAGCTGGCGCAGTTCGGCGGGGCGGGCGGCGTAGGCGCGGGCGGCGATGGTGATGAATTGTTCCAGCCAGGTTTCGTAGTTGGGGAGGTGGCCGTAGAGTTGGCGTAACGGCCGTTCCACATCCGCTAAATGTTGTTCTAAGCGCAGGCGAAAAATCTCTTGCTCCAATGGTTCCAGGTCGCTCAGCGGGCCTTGGCGCAGATTGTCATAAAGTGTGTTTTGTTCTGTCATGGATTATCAACCAGTGTAGAATCAGCTAATTAAAGGAACCAATGGGCTGCATAAGGTCGTAAGAGCAGTTCGCCTGATAAAACATTGCCATCACGGGCCAGCAAATCTTGTCGTTCACGCTGTAGCGTGAACGTCTGAGGTTGGTCGCTGAGGTTGAACAGGCACAAAAGACCTTCGCTTTTGTCTGGTAGAAAGCGACGATAAGCGAGAACGGCCGTGTTCCCCGTCTCCACCCACGCCATTTCCCCCCGCCGCAACGCGGGCTGGCTCTGCCGCACGCGCAGCAAAAAGCGCATCTGGTTCAGGTACGACGCCGGGTCGCTCTCCTGGACGGCGACGTTCACCTGGGGGTATTCGTCGTGGACGGGGAAATAGGTTTTGTCGGCGTCGGAAAAGCCTGCG
>CALFEW010000685.1 GCA_937958365.1 uncultured Chloroflexota bacterium
CGGCTGCTCGAAGATTTCCTTTTGCATGAAGTGCTTAAATTCGCCCTTGGCCGCACTGACCGGGTCCCAGGCAATTTGATGGATTTGCGGCGACAACGGCCGTCCGTCCAAATCCATCACCTGGTACGATTGGCGCGTAATCTGCGCCATCTGCCGGTTTTCCAGGAAAATCATCTGCCGCGTATATTCCAAAATCGCCGGAATGTCCGACGCGATGAACATCTCGTCCTGGCCGATGCCCAACGTGATGCCGCCGGCGTTGCCCAACCGGGCGCACAGCAGCGTATCGGGCCGATCTACGCTCATGACCACCACGGCGTTGGCCCCTTTGAGCTGCTTGAGGGTGTGGCGCACGGCCGTTGCCAATTCCTGCCCCGCCTCCACATACCGCTCAATCATCTGCACAATCACTTCCGTGTCTGTATCCGACCGGAACACCACGCCCTCGGCTTCCAATTCCTCGCGCAAAGGCAAAAAGTTCTCGACGATGCCGTTATGAACAACCACGACACGGCCGTTCATGCTCACGTGCGGATGGGCGTTCCGTTCACTCGGCGCGCCATGCGTCGCCCAGCGCGTATGCCCAATGCCAATCTGCCCCGCCAGCGGCGACGATTGCAGCGTGGCTTGCAAATTCGACAACTTACCCACGTCGCGCCGCAGTTCGATGTATCCATTTTGGGCCAGCACCGCCACCCCCGCCGAGTCGTAGCCACGATACTCCAGCCGCTTCAACCCGCCCACAATCACCGCCGACGCTTCCCGCGCCCCAATATAACCAACAATACCACACATATTTAACCTCCAGGTTAACAATGAACAGATAACAGTTAACAATGAACAGTTAACTGTTACGGCGGCCCTCAATTGTAAGGTTTTTGGGGACGCCCCTTATATGAATGACACGCCCGCCGTGTCTCGACCACACGCCATGCGCTTTGTCGGCCGGTTGCCCGCGCCGCTTTAACGCATCGCTTCACTGAAGGGGCACAGAGTCAGAATTGTGGTTCTTCTGGAAGGCTTCCGCTGATCTTTCGATTTTCCCGGCGTTTTTGTGTTCCGTGTTCCGTATACGCTTCACGGAATACGGCTTACGGAATACGTCCTACAAACCCGCCGGTTAACCCCACCTCGCGGTAGGGAACCTTCACCTCGTCAGCCAGATTCTTTGTACAGAAATCCGGCCCATGCGCTATCTTGCCCCGGAGATAAACGCCAGTAATGATGTTCATCTCCTATGATCAGGGTAACTTTTTTACCTTTCGGCCATGCTAACGCAGGCATCATCTTCTGTCAAACATGACAAAAGTCCCCGGCGTTGCCATGAGCGCCGGGGACTTTTGCGAATTTCAGCCTGGTTCACTATTTCTGTGTGGCCTTTACAATTCTATGTCATGCTGAGCAGAGTCTTCGGAGCGAAGCATCCCCTAAATCGTGGTCATCTCAGGTAAATGGGATGCTTCGACAAGCTCAGCACAGGCTCTCCGCATGACACTCCAGCCTGATGGCTATGTGGCCGGTCGCGGGCGACGCCGCTTGCGCCAGTGGTTGAGAACGTCTATCACCACCACCACGGCGACAAGAACGCCAATCACAACCAGATTTTTGATCTGGGTCTGCCAATTAAAACCACCTTCACCACGACCCTCGCCACGACCTTCGCCGCGAAAGCCGCCCTCCAGGTGTTCAAAATCACCTTCGGGTCGTTCAAAGTTACCTTCGGTGGGGAAACGGCCGTC
>CALFEW010000686.1 GCA_937958365.1 uncultured Chloroflexota bacterium
GAGAAGCGCACGAGTTCGGCCAGGTTGCGCAGGTAGATGGCCGGGTCGAGTTTTTCGGTGAGGGTGGGGAACATGGAGGGCACAGCGCCCGCCAGCAGCGCGCCCCAAAAGAGGTAGATACTTTCCAGGTTTTGCGTGTGGGCGATGATCACCAGGTCGCCGGGCTGGATGCCGAATTGGTGGAGGGCGCGGGCGGTTTGGGTGACGGCCGTTCTAAACGCCCGCCGCGTAACGTGAATATCCGGTTGGTCCGTTGCCACGTAGATGATCGCGTCCTGGCTGTCGTCCGGGTCGGTGAGGGTGTGGGCGTCCAGGAGAGTGTGGTATAACGGCCGTGTCGCCTGTGTGAGCATCATCGGAATCCTTTTGGAGAGATGGGAGATTGTCCAATCGCCAACCTCTGGTCAACAGCCCCGTCATTATAAGCAACTCGCGCTATCCTGGCGACTGACGGCCGTTGGCGGCAAACTCGCCGTTGGCGGCAAACCTGCCGTTGGCGGCAAACTCGCCGTTGGCGGTAAACTTGATTTATTTGCCGGATGAACCTATTATCCCTCGTTTGATATTTAGCAGAAGGAAATGAAATTATGATAGCCACGAGTAACCTCACCCTGTCCTTTGGGCCGCGGGTGCTTTTTAAGAACGTCAGCCTGAAGTTTTTGCCCGGCCACTGCTACGGCCTGATTGGCGCTAACGGCGCGGGCAAATCCACATTTCTCAAGATTTTAGCCGGTGAAATCGAATCCACCAGCGGCGAAGTCATCATTGATCCAAAGGACCGGATTGCCGTGTTGCAGCAAGACCAGTTTGCTTTTGATGCTTACAGCGTGCTGGATACGGTCATTTTGGGGCACAAAAAATTGTACGACCTGATGCAAGAGCGAGAAGCGCTGTACGCCAAGCCGGATTTTTCTGACGAGGATGGCGTGTTGGCGGCGCATCTGGAGACGGAATTCGCCGATCTAAACGGCTACGACGCCGAAGCGGAGGCCGCGACGCTGCTCAAAGGGTTGGGCATAGACGAGGCGCTGCTGGACCGGCAAATGGCCGAGTTGGAAGCGACGCAAAAGGTGCGCGTGCTGTTGGCGCAGGCCATGTTTGGCAACCCGGACATCTTGCTGTTGGACGAACCGACCAATCAACTGGACCTGAAAACCATCCGTTGGCTGGAAGATTATCTGATGCGCTTCAACAATACGCTCATCGTCGTCTCCCATGACCGCCATTTTCTGAACGACGTTTGCACCCACATTGTGGACATTGATTTTGGGCAGATTCGCATGTACGTGGGCAACTATGAGTTTTGGTACGAAGCCAGCCAGTTGGCGATGCAGCAGCGCAAGAACGATAGCAAAAAGCGGGAAGAAAAGATCAAGGAATTGGAAGCGTTTGTCCGCCGCTTTAGCGCCAACGTGGCCAAGGCGCGTCAGGCCACTTCGCGCAAGAAGTTGATTGATAAATTGACGGTGGATGATTTGCCGGTCAGTTCCCGCCGGTTTCCTTATGTGGGTTTTGCGCCGGAACGGCCGTGTGGCAAAGTGGTCTTGCGCGTGAAAGACCTGAACCAGAACGTAGACGGCGAACCGGCGCTGTCGCACTTCAATCTGGAGGTGAACCAGGGCGATAAGATCGCCTTCATTGGCGAGAATGATCTGGTGAAAACCATTTTGTTTGAGATTTTGGCGGGGGAGATGGTGGCGGATAACGGCCGTTACGAATGGGGAACCACCATCACCATGTCCTACTTCCCCAAAGAAAACAGCCAATACTTCGACACCGACGACAATCTGATAGAGTGGCTGCGCAAATTTTCCCCTGGCGAAGACAGCGACACCTTCATTCGCGGCTACCTGGGGCGGATGCTCTTCTCCGGCGAGGAGGCGCTGAAACCGGCGCGGGTGCTGTCTGGCGGCGAAAAAGTGCGCTGCATGTTGGCCCGCATGATGCTCAGCGGCGCCAACGTCCTTATGCTGGACGAACCCACCAATCACCTGGACCTGGAAGCCATCACCGCACTCAATCAGGGTCTCATCAAATTCCCGGAAGTGGTGCTGTTTGCCTCTCACGATTACGAGTTTGTCAATACCATCGCCAACCGCATCATCGAAATCACGCCCGGTGGGATCATTGATAAGGTCATGACGTTTGAAGATTACCTGGAAGATGAAGCGGTCAACCAGTTGCGGCAAGAATATTACCACGGGGAACATGCGCTGCGACTGTGATAATTGGGTCGCCAGATGTCAATCGTTTATCTCTTTTTCTGCGCCAAAAACGGTATACTTTGTCTTGGAGAGCTGATTGAAATGTTTGTTTTCTATATCCTCAACCATCGTATTTTACTATCTGAACGTGTTGATACACAGGAGTTGATATGAATCGCAAAACCTTTTTGATTGCTTTACTCGCTTGTTTCCTCGTGGTAGTCGTTCCGGCCAGTCTATACGGGCAAACCCCAGACGCTTCGCCAACAGATGACGGCCGTGTATTCGGTGATTTAGACGCGGCTCC
>CALFEW010000687.1 GCA_937958365.1 uncultured Chloroflexota bacterium
TGGGCCTATCAGCGGCGGGGATTGGGGGCGGGCACGGCCGTTCTCTTCGCCCTCGCCAGCCAGACCCGGCCGGAAGGGCATGTTTTGTTTGCCCTGGCGGTGGCGGATTCTGTATTTCGTATTTCGTATTCCGTATTCCGTATTCCGAACACGGAACACGGAACACGGCTCACGGCTCACGGCTCACGGCCCTTCGTCCCATCCTCAGCGCCATTGCCGTTTACGCGCTCATCCAACTGCCCTACGCCCTGTTCAGCCTGTCGCTGACGGGCCAACCGCTGCCCAACACCTTCTACGCCAAAGCCGGGTCGGACGGTGGGTATAGCTGGCGCACCCTGCGCGAAATCCTCCAAATCCACTGGCAAGACAATGCCCTGGCGATGCTCTTGCTGCCGTTTGGTCTGTGGGCGCTCTGGCCACGGCATCGGCTGGCTGGCGCATGGCTGATTGGGTTGACGGTGATAACGCCCTTCGTTGTGCCATTTTTGTGGCATCACGGCCGTTACACCATGCCCCTCCTCCCTTTCCAAATGATCGTGGCCGCCGCCGGATTGCATTGGCTGATAGAAAAGCTGCCGCGGGGTCGGCAAGCTGCCTGGTTGGGGGCAGGCGGATTGCTGTTGGTGATCGGTTTATGGCGCATGCCTTACTGGGCGGGCATGTTGGGCTACAACGCCCGCGAAATTCTGGACATAGATGTGGCGCTGGGCGAATGGCTGGCCGCCAACGTCCCGGCCGATGAGGTGGTCGCCATAGACGACATCGGCGCAATAACCTTTTTCTCGCCGCGCCCGATTGTGGACTTGCATGGGCTGGTGTCGCCGGAGATGTGGCCTATCCTCGCTGACTCTGAGCCGGAAACGGCCGTGATCCGCTTTCTGGCCGCCAACAACGTGCGTTACCTGGCTGTTTTTCCGGCCTGGCATCCGTTGTTGCTCAGCGATCCAGCCATCGCCCGGCCCATCCAGCGTGTTACCACAGCGACCCACTCCATCATCTTCGCGCCGGAAGCGGCCGTGTACGAGATGGACTGGCCCTATCGCCAGAGCATCGCGCCGGAAAACGAGCGACTTGCCACCCTGGGCGATTTGTTCCGGCTGCGCGGCTTTGATTGGCAGGTGGCGGGCGACGTATTGGACCTGACGCTGTATTGGGAGAGCCTAACGGCCGTGTCCGATAGCTACAAAGTCTTTATCCACGTTATGGACGCAGCGGGCAATATCGTGGCGCAGATGGATCGCCCGCCGGTGAATGGTCTGGCCCCCACCCACCGCTGGCAGCCCGGCGACCTGATACGCGACCCGTATCAGATTCCGCTGCCGGACCTACCCCCCGGTGAGTATCAGGTGCGCGTGGGGTTGTATACAAACGCCAACGGCCGTCTCCCGGCCAACGGCGGCGACGTTGTGGACAATGCGGTTGTTTTGCCAAGATTAAAGATCGAAGATTGAGCGTACCGCCATCTTTGATCTTTGATCTTCAATCTTCCAGGGAGATACCGTGCAAACTTTCAGGTGGCGACGATGGCTAACAGGGCGGGGAACGGCCGTTCTCCTCTTGCTGCTGCTCTACGCCCTCATCCTCACCAGCGTCAGCCACAAAAGCCTGACCGTAGACGAACAGGGCCACCTCTTTCGTGGCGTCGCTTACGTCAAGACCGGCGCGACTCATTTTTTGTGGGGGCATCCACTCTTAGCCAGCAGCCTCAACGCCCTGCCCCTGCTCACCGAGCCGAATCTGCAACTGCCCACTGATTCACCCGCCTGGCCGGCCGGCGAATGGGAGATCGCCGGCGACCAATTTCTCTGGCAGTTAAACGCCAGCCCACTGCGCCTCATCTTTCTGGCGCGGCTGCCCACCCTCTGGCTGACGCTGCTTTTGGGCGCGTTGATTTACCGTTGGGGGCGCGAAATGGCCGGGCGCATGGCCGCGCTGCTGGCGCTGGCCCTCTTTGCCCTCGACCCCAACGTCCTGGCCCACGGCGGCCTGATCACCAGCGACATCGCCGTGACATTGTTCATGGTGCTGGCGGTGTACGGCTTCTGGCGTTGGGCGGTTGTTTGTAAACCGTATTCCGTAGACCGTGAGCCGTATTCCGTAAACCGTAAGCCGTATTCCGTTGACGGAACACAGAACACGGAATACGGAACACGGAACACGCTCCTCTTCCTCACCGCCTTCGCTCTCGGCGCGGCGGCGGCGACCAAGTTCAGCGCGGCGGCGTTGGGGCCGATTTTGGGCTTGCTGGCGCTGTGGCTGGCGGTGAAATGGCGCTCCTGGCGGCCGTTGGGGTTTTTGCTGGCGGTCGGAATGGGCGCGGTGGTGGTGGTGTGGGTGGTGTATCGGTTGCAGATACGGCCGTTTCCCGCCGCCGCCTACTGGCAAGATTTAGCCTGGCAGTTCGATTACTTCAGCCGCCCGCATGGCGCGTATTTGTTCGGCCAATACGCCGCAACGGGCTGGTGGTATTACTTCCCGGTGGCGTTTTTGCTCAAAACCCCCCTGCCAACCCTGCTGCTGTTGGCGTATGCTTTGATCCGGTTGGCAACGGCCGTCATCCGCCAACGTTCTTTCCGGGCGGTTGTTCATTTTGACCTGGGGGTGTTGCTGCTGGCAACGGCCGTTTACGGCCTCATCAGCCTCTTCACCCCGCTCAACATCGGCTACCGCCACCTGCTGCCCATCCTGCCCTTCGTCTATCTGTTGATCGCCGTCAGCCTGTCGCCACGTCCCCCGCTCCCCCGCTCCCCCCCTCCCCTGCTCCTCCTCTGGCTCCTTCTCGTCACCCTCTTCACCTGGCCCGACTACATCGCCTAT
>CALFEW010000688.1 GCA_937958365.1 uncultured Chloroflexota bacterium
GGTGACGAGCAAGTCGCGGACAGGTCGCGAGCAGGTCGCGAGCAGGTCGTCGAGTTGCCCCAGTATTCAATTGGCCGGTTCTCTCTACACAGGAGGAAACTGCTGCATCCGGGTGTAATAAGCGACCGCTTCAGCGGTGTTCTTGACCTCCAGCGTCCTGTACACATTCGTCAGGTGCCCTTTAAAAGCGCTCTCGGAAATGTGCAGCAGCGCCGCCAGTTCGGCATTCGGCTTATCCAGGTTTCGCATTTTGAGGAGCCATATTTCCTGCTGTCGCGCCGTCAACATGGCTACGCGGTCAGACCGGGGCAACTCAAACAGGATTTGCTGCACCGCCTTGGAGAAGAAGTTATGCCCGGCATGGACGGTTTTTATCGCTTCCGCCAACCGTAAAGATAAAATATCTCCCTTCAGCACATACCCCCTGGCGCCGCGCCGCATAATTTCCTGGACTTCTCCGGGGATGGCATATTGGGACAGGATAATGACGCGCGTCTCTGGATACGCCTGGCTTAACCTGGCTATGGTATCCAGGAAGGGAAACGTGCCGCTGTCTCTGTCCCCGGCGTGCTGCGGCATACGCAAATCTAGCAGCACAATATCCGGGCGGTGCCGGGCCACCAGCGGCAACACCTGCTCGCCGGCCATGCCCTCAGCGACGATCTTGATGTCGTCATGGTCGTCCAGGCGACTGCGAATAGCTTCGTGGATTAAAGCATGATCATCAACGACAAGGACGGTAATCGGCTTAACTTCCATAAACACCTCGCTCTTCGTGTGGTTTGAGTTGGGTTTCATCCACCGCCAGGCAAAATACGACAGCGGTATAGACCGTATAAGGTGACAAATAAAGACGGCCGTGTCCCGCCGGGCAGCCCAAAAAGCCAACCGGAGGTTGGGCGTTTAGGCGAACTACTTAAACAATGATGGGGGATCCACAGCGGGAATCGTGTCATTTATCTCGCTTACAAGGAATCAGCGACGAAACAACAGCGCTGTTTGGGGATGGGTAGACGAGCGGGTCAGGTAATCAACAAGCCGCCCGTATCAAGCGGTTGAACCCCGGCCGGTTTTGCCTGACGCCTGCGGTATCCAACGGGGGAAATTGTACAAACCTGCCGGTTCTTGTCAAATCTTGCACCTGGCTTTCTGGTCTGTCACGCCGCCACAGCCCCACCGCTGTGGCCCGTACTGGCAATTTGGGCTTAACAGCCAATTAGAAAGTATGGGCATTAACCGCTTGCGTGCACGCACCAACACTGGATTCTTTATTAAAGTCCAGGCATCGCTCCTTGCTTTATGGCACACGCAAGCGATCACAAATTAGCAATTACGGTTACGCACGGTTTTCGCGTAAGGTGGCGGCAAATGAATAGGGCGCAGGCTGGATGGCCAGATCCAAGTTGTGGCATGAGTCGCCGAGGGCGAACACGCTCAAGAAGTGCGCTGCTGCTGTGGTAGGCGTTTTCTTACGTGGTAGGCCAGCGGCGCGCCGACCAGTCCCAGGGCAATCAGGCTGGCCGAGCAGGGACCGGCGGCATTGGCGGATGGTGTGTCCGGTCCATTGGTGGGGGCGGCATCGCTAACGGCCGTTTCCTCTCCCCCCGTCTCCTCTACCTCAGCCGGCGGCATGGTCGCCGCCGGCATGGCCGCGGCCGCCTCATCTACCCCCAGGCTGAGGTCATCCACCCAAATAAC
This sequence comes from uncultured Chloroflexota bacterium, assembly GCA_937958365.1. Lineage (GTDB taxonomy): Bacteria > Chloroflexota > Anaerolineae > Promineifilales > Promineifilaceae > Leptovillus. The sequence continues at coordinate 1,699 of CALFEW010000688.1, forward strand.
GCCGTTGCTCGTCGTGTCGGGGTGCGTGCTAAAACCAAAGGCCAGGCCGCTTACCCGATCAGCGTCGGTAAACGGCGCGCCGGCGTTCTCTTCCCAATCCACACGGTGGAAATCGGCCCAGCGCAGATGCACAGGAATCCAATTGTCCACACTGTCCGGCGGGGTTTCCAGAACATAGGCGTAAGTTTCGCGCGCCTCTTCCGGCCCGGCGTAAAGGTCTATGTTGACCAGAAGCCCGGCCGATGCCGCTTGCAGGCGAAAGCTGAGGCCTGCGGGGCATTGCCACGCTGGCGCGGCGTCGAAGAAGTGGGCGCAGGTGGCCCAACTGTTGGCGGCCACGTCGAACTCAATCTGCATGACCTTGCCGCTGCCCGCCGGGTCGGCTGCCGGGGCGCAGGCGAAGCGGGTGAGAGTGGTTTCGTCCCAGAACGCTTCCCATCCCTGGTTTGTTTCAAAGTTATCCAGGAGTGTGGCGGGGAGAACGGCCGTTTCCACCACCTCCTCCTCTGTCACCGCCATCTCCGTTTCCGCTTCTACTTCTACGACCGGTTCCACCGTGGGCGGCGGTGATGCGGCCTCGCTTTGCCAACGATGGTAGAAGACGTTGAGCATGGGCACAAATTCGGCCGTCGCTTTGCGGCTACCTTCCACCGAGGGATGATCATCGTCGGAGGGGTAATACAGCGTATCCTGGCTGCCCGCCGCATGTTCGATGGTCCCATTCACCACCTGATGATGCGCGTCAGGGTCGGTGAGGATGTTGTAGAAATCAAACACGGCCACGTTGTTGTACGGGTAGTCATTTTCGCGCAGCCAATCGTTGACCAGCCATTGGTTAAATGCTCGCGCATTTTCCGGAATGGATGGCGCCGACAGGGGCGGCGCGGTGATGACGACGAACAGCTTGTCCGGGCGCGTGGCGAAGTATTGCAAAATCTCGTTGTACACCCATTTGGCGTTGCCGACGGTGAAATCGTAGCCTGGCGTGGGCGCGTCATCGGGGCTGCCGTACAGGTCGGAATTGGGGAAGCAAGATTTGAACAACACAATCTGGTTCTCGCCGCCAGGATCGGCAAAGGTGCGCGTGTAATTGGCGTGCTGCTC
>CALFEW010000689.1 GCA_937958365.1 uncultured Chloroflexota bacterium
CCACGCCGGACGCCGAGGGCGCCATCTACGTGGAAGTGCAAGTCAACGACTCGATGTGGAGCATTGCCGCCCGCGCCGGAATTTCGCTGCAAACCTTGTGGGAGTTGAACGGGCTGACGGAAACTTCCATTATCACACCAGGTGACCGGCTGCTTGTTGGCCGGGTGGAACCCGCGCCCACGGAAACGCCGGAGCCGACGCTGACGCCCACGTTGGCCCCGCCCACGCCGACCCACACGCCGCTGCCGCTGCCGCAAACGGCCGTTTGCCTGGCAGCTTTCGACGATTTGAACCGGGATGGCGCTCATGACACCGCCGAACCGCTGCGGGCGGCGGTGGCTTTTACCATTTTTACCGACCAGGCCGTGGTGGCGAATTACATCACCGATGGCCTGTCTGAGCCGCGCTGCCTGGACCTGGAACCGGGCACGTATCGCATCACGCGCTCCATTGGGCGCGGCGAGACGCTGACCAATGATGGCGATGTGGCTGTGCTGTTGAATCGGGGCAGCGTGGTGCGGCTGGCGTTTGGCAGTCATGAAGGCGGCGTGGTGGGGCAAACGGCCGTGCCCGGCGCGTCTGATTTTGCTTCACCCCAACCTGCGTTTATTCAGGCCACGCCGGTGGCGACGGCCGTTGAACCACCGGTTTCAACCCAGCCCGATTTGTTGGCCTGGGGGGTGTTTTCTTTAACGGCCGTGTTGGTATTGGGCGGGCTAATCTTTGCCATTCGCGCCCGACGGCAATAAACTGGTAACGACTGAAGACTTTATTGAGGTAATGCGATGAGAAAAATTATGATATTGGCGGGGCTGATGGCCCTCACACTTCTTTTATCTGTCACGGCCGCGCCCAGCGCCGCCGCACCGGCGCAGCAAACCAATCTGCTCAAAAACCCCGGTTTCGAGCAGCCGTTTGGCAATGATGGCAACGCGCAAGATTGGGTGCGTTGGGATCAGGTAACGCCTGACAAATTTGGCGACTGCACCAACGGCTATGCCAAAAGCCCCAAGTGGTCGGTTGAACTCAATTCGACGCTCATCCACAGCGGCAATGCCTCGCAACACGTGGGCAACCAGTGGGATACCTGGCACGCGGGTATGTGGCAAAACGTACCGGCCACGCCTGGCACGAAGTATCGCTTCACGTTCTACGCGCGCGGCCGTGGCAGCATGGATCAATTCCCGGCGGCTTCCGAAAGCGGCTTGCAAATGAACGTGCGCGCCGGGATTGACCCCAGCGGCAATGGCGGCTATTGGTACGACCCCGACATTGTTTGGAGCGGTTCAGCCAATCCGCATGATACGTGGCAGCAGGTTTCGGTGGAAGCTGTGGCGACCGCCAATCAAATTTCGGTGTATACCTCGGCGAACTGGGCGGTTGCTGGCGTCAATCAATGCCGCGCACACCTGGACGTCTGGTTCGACACGGCCGAAGTTATCTCAGTCGGCCCGCCGCCGACCAATACGCCCCCGCCGCAGCCCACTTCTCCGCCAGCGCCGCTGGTCACAAACACGCCTGTGCCGCCTACCGCGACCAATACGCCGGATGTAACGGCTACCTTTACGCCCATTCCCACGGAAACGCCGACAGAAACCCCGGCCGGTGGTTCGATTTGTGTCAATGCTTTTAACGACGAGAATGGCAATGGTGTGCAAGACCCGAACGAAGGCTATATGGCCGGTGTAACGTTTACCATTGCCAATGCCACGGCCATTGTCGGCCAGGCCATTTCGACGGGTACGGAAACGCCAGTTTGCCAGCAAGGGCTGCCGCCGGACCGATACCAGATCAAGCAGGTGCTGCCACCACGGTTGGAACCGACGACGATAGATTACGCCGATGTAGACGTGCAGGTGGGACAGCCGATTGGCGTCTCCTTTGGCAGCCGCATTCGCGTGGAAGTGACGCCGACGAGTGAAATAGCCGCCGTTTCACCCACGCCGGAAGGCGGGCAGACGGATAACGGCGCAGCTTCCACCGAGGATTCCGACGGCGTCAGCACCCTGGCGATTGCGGGTATTGTGATGTTGGTGTTGGCTGTGGTTTTGTTGGGGGCCGTGCTGTTCGTTTTGCTGCGCCGTCAATCGGGTTAATTATTCTCGTGGGCGGGTGATGGTTGTGTAACGGCCGTCACCCGCCCATGCTGCCAGCTTGTCCACAAAACGCTTTCCCCTCGCTTCTTTTCAACTTTTATTGCTGGCTGCACTGATGGTAGCCGTGTTGGCTGCCTGGCCGCTGTTTTCCGGGCCGGGTCTGGTGAACACGCGGGGCGGCGGCGACAGCCCTTTTTTGCTGCAACGGTTGCAGCAGTTGGAAACGGCGCTGCGCGACGGCCATTTTCCGGTGCGCTGGATGGCGGACGCCAATTATGGCTACGGCTACCCTTTTTATAACTTTTATGCGCCGTTGTCGGTTTATGTAACGGCCGTTTTCCGTTTTCTTGGTTTTGCTTACGTCCAGTCTATCCAGTTGTCGCAGCTTGCCGGTTTTGTCGTGGCGGCGGGCGCGATGTTTGCCCTGGGGCGGCGTTGGTTTCATTCGTCTTGGGCGGGGTTGTTAACGGCCGTTGCTTACACCACCGCCCCTTTTCACATGGTCAACGTCTACGTGCGCGGCGATTCGCTGGCCGAATTTTGGGCGATGGCCTTTTATCCGCTGGTCCTATTAGCGGCGGATGGATTGCGGAATTCGGATTTGGGATTGCGGAAGAAGAGCGTGGCCTTGTTTGCCCTGGCGTATGCCGGGCTGATTCTGAGCCACAATATCTCGGCGCTGATTTTTTCCCCTTTCCTGCTCCTTTACCTCCTGCTTCTACTCTGGCGTCGTCCTTCCCCTGTTTCACAATTCACAATTCACAATTCACAATTCACAATTCAAACGGCCGTTGGTCTATTGCTGGCCCTTGCTCTTTCCGCCTGGTTCTTCATCCCGGCGCTGGCGGAAAAAGGGCTGGCGCAGTTGGGACCGGTGACAGAGGGCTATTTTCACTTCAGCAACCATTTTCGCGGCTGGGATTTGGTGCAGTCTACCTGGCTGTTTGATTATGGCGTGGATGGCGGGCAGGCGTTTCGCATGGGGTTGGCGCAGGCGGTCACGGCCGTTGCCGGCGTCGCGGCGATTTTGTATTTTCTAATGCAGAGGCGCAGAGGCGCAGAGGGCGAGAGTCTCCCCAATTCCCCGGCTCCCGCTCGCCTCAGCTTCATTGTGCTGGCTTTGGGCGTGGCGACATTGATGATCACGCCGCTGTCACGGCCGTTGTGGGAACATGTGCCGCTGCTGGATTTTACCCAGTTTCCCTGGCGCTTTTTGTCGGTGCAGGCGTTGGCCGGGGCGCTGGCGACGGCCGTATTGGCCTTGCTGCCTGGGCGACGGGTGATTGCGCCGGTGGCGGCGCTGCTGCTGATTGTGGCAGCGCTTGGCGGATTGCAGCCCGATTACCTGCCTCTGACCGACGCCGACGTGACGGCCGAAAAGCTGGCGCAGTATGAATGGTACACCGGCAACATCGGCAGCACAGTCAGCGCGGAATATTTGTATACGGCCGTGCAGCCGCGCCCCGTCACCAGCCCGTGGCTGAACCAGGGCGAGCGCGACCGCGTTCAAGTGTTGGCCGGGATTGCCAACGTGTCGCTGGTAGAACGGCGGGCGACGCGGCAAATCTGGCAGGTGGACGCCCCGTCTGGCGCAACCCTGGTTTTCCCGACGATGTATTGGTCGGGCTGGCAGGCGGAAATAGATGGGCAGGTTACGGCCGTCACCCCGGCCGCCGGTTCCGGATTGCTGCAAATTGTTGCGCCGCCGGGCGCGCATACCGTCACCCTGGGGTTGCGACGTACGCCAGTGCAGGCCGGGTCGGAATGGGCCTCGTTGACGGCCGTGTTGGTGGTGGTCTGGCTGTTGTGGCCGCGCCGTTGGCGGCGGGTAGGGCGCGGCCTGGGGCTGCTGGCGGCGGCGCTGGTCGGGCTGGCGCTGATAGCCCGTCTGTGGCCGGAAAAGGCGCTGTCTGCCGACACACTCAACTGGGATTTTGCCCAGATGGCCTACCTGCACCACGACCCGGCGGGCATCTCGTTGACCGATGGCCTGACGCTGGCCGGTTATTCGTATAGCCAGAATGAGATTGCGCCAGGTGGCGCGTTGACCATCACCTTAAATTGGGCTGGAATCGGGGATGCGGCCGGGCAGCCGGTGAGCGTGGCGTTGTACAGTCCAGCCATCACACGGCCGTCGCTGTTGGCCGAAGTGGAACCGGCTCCTATCGCGGCCAGTACGCAGCCTTTAGAGCCAGCCATGCACTTTGTATTGCCCATTCCGGCGGAAGCGCCCATCGGCCTGATTGCGCCGCGGGTGATTGTGGCCGGTTATGCGGCGCAAACGCAGTCGGGTCAGATTCGTGGTGATTTGTTTTTACGGCCGTTGCGGATGGTGGGAAATTCTAACGCAGAGGCGCAGAAGCGTAGAGGGCAGATGGATGTGCGGTTGGTGCAGGCGGCTGTGCGGGCCGATGAACCGGTTTTGGATTTGCGCCTGGGGTGGTGGACGGCACGGCCGTTGAGCCACAATTACAACGTCTCGCTGCGGCTGCTGGATGCCCAGGGGCGGTGGCTGCGCCAGTTGGACACGCAGCCAGGGTATGGCTTTCTGCCGAGCAGTGGGTGGCCGGTAGAGCAATGGGTAGATGATTGGCTGGCGCTGGCTCTGCCCGATGTGGACCCGGCGGCCGGACCCTATCCGCTGGTGGTGCAATTGTATGACGTGAGCGTGCCGGAAACGGCCGTGCTGACCAATCGTTTAGGCGCGTTGACCTATGCCCAAACCGGATGGGAATTTGCGCCGGTTGCGCCGGCGTTTACCCTGCCGGATGGGGTCAAGGGGAAGGTTGCCGTCTTTGGCGACGACATTGCCCTGGTCGGTTACCAGGCTTCGCAGCAAGATGGCGTGTTGACGCTGACTTTGTATTGGCAGGCGCTGCGTGATGGGCAGATAGATTACACGCGCTTCGTGCATTTTGTTGATCTGGCGACCAATCAACCGCCGCTGGCGCAAAGTGACAGTTTCCCGGTGTACAACAGTTATCCT
>CALFEW010000690.1 GCA_937958365.1 uncultured Chloroflexota bacterium
GTAGATTCCAATAGTACGGATAAAACTGCTGAAATAGCACGGGGTTTTAATGCCGAAGTGAAATCTGAATTCTTCAGCCAGGAGCAGTATGATCGCTCCATGCGCCAGATGACCCTGACCCCCGAAGGGCCGGAAGGCGAACCCTGGTTGCAATACCTGGAAGCGGAATTCATTGACACCAGCGCCTACGCCAAAGAAGGCCCCTACACCTTCTGCTTCTCCAACGCTGGCGTCAACAACCCCTGGCGCGTCGTGGGCTACACCACCATGCAGGCCGAAGTGGATCTGCATCCCGAGATTGAAGAGTTCATCCACGTAGACGCCGAAGGCAGCGACGAAAAGCAAATCGCCGACATCGCCGACCTGGTTGCCAGCGGTAACTGCGACGTTCTCATCGTCTCCCCCAATACCACCGCCGCCCTGACGCCGGCCGTCGAGCAGGCTTGTGAAGTCTTGCCCGTTGTCGTCTTTGACCGCGGCGTCTTCACCGAATGCCCGGTCAGCTTTGTGCAGCCCATCGGCGGTTACGCCTTTGGTGAAGCCGGCGCCCGCTACATCATTGACAACTGCGCCGAAGATTGCAACGTGTTGGCGCTGCGTATTCTGCCCGGCGTGGACGTGTTGGAAGAGCGTTGGGCCGCCGCCAAACTGGCGTTTGAAGGGGCCACCGGCATCAACGTGATCGGCGTGGAATTTGGCGATGGCGATAACGCCAAAGTGAAATCCATCGTCACCGATTACCTGGACCGTTTTGGCAAGATTGACGCGGTGTGGATGGATGCTGGCGCAACGGCCGTTGCCGCCCTGGAAGCCTTCGAGGACGCCGGTCAACCCTACCCCATCATCGTCGGTGAAGATCAACAAGACTTCCTGGTGAAATGGCAAGAGAACAGCCTGTCCGGTATCTCCCCCACCTTCCCCACCTTCCAATGGCGCACCCCCATCATCGCCGGTCTGAAGATTATGAATGGTGAAGAAGTACCGGCCGTGTGGCGTCTGCCCCAACCGATCATCACCAACGAAAATCTGGACCAATACGTGCAACCCAACATGCCACCGCTCCACTACGCGATGTGCGGCTGCGAAAACATGCCCGACTTCCCCACCCGCTGGGGCGGCACCGAGTAAACTGAATATCTGTTGTTGAGAAGTTAGATTGGTCCAATCTTCGAGATTGGACCAATCTACAAGCACGAAAAGAGAATGGGGGCTAGACAATGATCGAAATTGGTTTCCACACCGATGCTTTTAACAGCGCCTACTGGAGTTTTGAACAATGCCTGCAATGGGCGCAGCGCAACGACGTTCATTACATCGAATGCGGCACGATTGACGGCGTAAGCTGGATTCACGGCCTGGGTTATCAGCCGCACGTCGCCCTGTGGGAAGACCCACTGGCTTTGCGCCGCAAAATGGATGACTATGGCGTCAAATTTTCCCAGCTAGACGCCGCATATCCCCTCTCGCTGCCCAACGCCGCCGCCATCGGCACAACCTACATCAATAATTCCATCCGTTGGGCGTATCTAGTGGGCTGCGACCACATAGACACCACCGACCATATGTACAAACCGGCCGGGCAGACCGATGAGCAGGCCCTGGAGATGATGAAGCGAATTTATGGGGAGGTGTTGGAAACGGCCGTTCACTACAACATGATCATCAACATCGAACCCCACGGCTA
>CALFEW010000691.1 GCA_937958365.1 uncultured Chloroflexota bacterium
GATAAACCTCTTCCCAATCTGGACCACTCAATAAACGCTCTTCGTGCCGGTAAGTCAGGGAGGCGGCGCTGGTAATGCCCGGTCGCGCCTGAAAGATGGCGCGCTGCTCTGGGGTATACAGCGCCACATAACGTGGGTCTTCTGGTCGCGGCCCGACCAGACTCATGTCACCCTTCAAAACGTTCCACAATTGCGGGAGTTCATCCAGTTTGGTGCGGCGCAAAAAAGCGCCCATCCGGGTGACACGCCGGTCGCCCTGGGTGGTAATCCCCGGCCCTTGTTTGTCTGCGTCCACGACCATACTCCTGAATTTGTAAAGGCGAAACAGTTCGCCATTCCGGCCTACGCGGGTCGCCCCATAAAATGAGGCTCCCTTAGAGTCTAATCGAATCAGGATGGCGATCAATAGCCAAAGAGGACTAAGCAGAACCAGGCCGATGGCCGCCGCGATAATATCAACGATGCGCATGGGAAAATTATATAGCGAACTGGCTTGCGATTTCGATTACAGCGTCAATCACGTCTTGCACGTCTGTGTCACTCATCTTGCTGTAAATCGGCAGCGAAACTTCACGCTGAAACTCACCGTAGGCAACAGGATAATCTTCCGGTTGGTAACCATACGTTTCCCGGTAATAGGGATGCAGGTGCAGCGGGATAAAATGGACGCTGCTGCCGATGTGTCGTGTTTTTAATTCCACGATGAACTGCGCCCGGTCTAGTCGCAGCTTCTCCAGGTTCAGGCGCAGCATGTATAAATGCCAGGCGTGTTGGTGGGCCGGGTTATCGTAGGGAGTCTCCAGGACCGGCAGCCCGGCAAACGCCGCCTGGTAACGCCGGGCAATGTCCTGCCGCCGCTGCCACATACGTTCCGCTTTGCCTAACTGCGCCAGACCCATGGCCGCGGCCACGTCGGTCATATTGTATTTATAGCCGGGAGCGATGATTTCATAATACCAGGAACCCTCGGCCGTATACCGTTTCCAGGCGTCTTTGCTGATGCCGTGCAGGGCCATGATGCGGCAGCGCTCCGCATAAGCGTCATTCTCGGTACAGATCATGCCCCCTTCGCCGGTGGTGATCGTTTTGGTGGCGTAAAAAGAGAAGCAGGTGAAATCGCCAATCGCCCCGACAGACTGGCCCTGGTAACAGGTAGGGAAGGCGTGGGCAGCGTCTTCGATGACCGCCAGACCATGCGCCTGAGCCACCGCCTGGATAGCCGCCATGTCTGCCGGCAGGCCGGCGATGTGGATGGGGATAATCGCCCGCGTGCGTGGGGTGATGGCTTCTTCTAACAGGGCCGGATTCAGATTCAGGTCGTGGGCGTTGACGTCCACCAGCACCGGCCGGGCGTCAAAATAACGGATTACCTCGGCCGTGGCGGCAAAGGTATAGGGGGTGGTAATCACCTCGTCGCCGCGCTGCAAGCCGATGGCTTCCAGGGCCAGGTGCATGGCCGCCGTGCAGGAATTCACGGCGATGGCGTGTTTGGCCCCCACCGCGGCGGCAAATTCCGCCTCAAACTGGCGCGTCTTGGGACCGGTGGTCACCCAGCCAGAAGCCAGCGCCTCGCCGATTTGTTGCAGTTCGGCCTGGTCTACGTCAGGAAGAGCAAACGGGAGAAAGGTAGAGCGATTGTTCATAGGTTTTTTAAATAACGTGACACAGATTGGACCAATCTTGGAGATTGGTCCAATCTAAAAATGGGTCTCTTTATTGGGCCTGATTCAAAATGGCTTCTTTTTGTTCCAGGAGCGCTTCGGGCCAGGATTGTTCGGCTAACGGCCGTTGCCCCTCCAGATAAAACCGCATCATCCCTTCCACCTTGGGCAGAGACGTCTGGTCAGGTCGTTTGGTCGTTAGCCAACGCACCATGCCATAACTCGTATCGCCAAACGCGGGTCTTAACCAGGGATGGAAAGCCACGCGCTGCCGTACCGGTTTGGCCTGGTACCGCATCCGAAACTTGTAATTGTCCACGCTGTCTGGCGCGTCCAGCGAGTGCAATCCATAAAAAATTCTCTTGACGTGCGGCCGGGCCATAGCCTCTTGCGTAAACACGTAGGTCAGGGCATTGTTCACGCCCTGTGCCAGAAAGTCAGTCCTGCTTTGCTGGTAAAGTATCGAACAGCAATCGTCACAGGTAAATGCAATGAGCGAAGCCGCCAATTGACCCTCTACCAGGACGCCCCAGGCTTCAAAACCGGGCAAGTCTTCGGCGCTGGCGCACAATCGCTGCCACCAGGCCTGGCTTTCCGCGCCGGTGCGCCCCTGCCGTTCCAACGTGTCGGCCCGCCCACGCCAACCCTCTTTGGCCAATCGCGAAAAAGCAATGGGTTCAACGCGCCCCTCTGCCAGACCTTTGCGCACGTCATAACGCGCTTTTTTGGGCAGGGCCTCCAGCCGGTACGCTTCCCCTTCATAGATCACGTGATAACTGACCTTGCCGGCAGGCGCCTGGCAATGGGTGGAATATCGCAGGCCAATGGCTTTGTAGTCTTGTAACAGGCTGCGCAGTTCAAGTTCGTCAGGTTCAATAACCCAATGATAGGGAAATGCCTGATAAACACGCGGCCCCTGACTGTGCCAATAACTGCTGGCTGTTCGAACAATGTGATGGTCTTGTTGCCTTAACCATTCGGCAAAAATTTCAGCATTCATAAATCACGCTTACACGTCACAACGACAATGAATGACACACCGCCCTTCAAGTTCCTCTTGGTCTACTTCAGCAAAACCAGCTTTAGCGTAAAATTTGCGCGCCGCCAGATTCTCTGTTTCAACATATAGATACATCTCCTTAAAACCGCGCTTACGCGCATCCTGCAAAAGAGTTTCTACAAGCATCCTGGCGGCTCCCGATCCACGAGCCGTCTCCGCAACGACGATCGGACGCAATTCATAACCGGGTTCATGAACAGATTCACGCGCTGGTGCATCATCCGGTGCGCGACGCAAACGGCCGGGTACTGAAGCCAAGAATTGCGGTTTCTGTAAAAGCTGCCCGCTTCCCCACCACAGCAAAGCCAATCCGTAATGGCTGACCATATGCCGACGCAATTGCCCTGGGTTCCAGACCCCACACACAAAACCGATAACTTGAGCACCGGAATTGACGGCCACATAACCCACCGCACCTTGTTCCGCTGTTACCGACCGGTAGTAAATTCTCAACAATGCTTCACCACTTCGACCGGCAAATGGTGTAGGCAGTGCATTCATATGCAACCGGGCCACCTCCAGGCAGTCGTCCTGGCCTAACCGGCGCACACTCATGATGCCACCGCCTGCTGTAACGTGGCCTCGTATTGCGCCACGCACACCTGTCGCGAATAAGTCGCTTCCAACACCTGTCGGCCATTCCGCCCCATTTCGGCCAACCGCGCCTCGTCACCCATGAGCGCCAGAATCGCCTGGGCTAACTGCTCCGGTGCGCCGGGTAAGACGTTCACACCACAGTTTGCCGCCTCTACCAGACGAGCTATTTCGCTGCCCTCCGGCGTCACCGCCAGGATGGGACGGGCGCTGGCCATGATGTTAAAGGTTTTGCTGGGCAAAGAAGTACCGGACGATTGCGCATTCAACGTCAC
>CALFEW010000692.1 GCA_937958365.1 uncultured Chloroflexota bacterium
GTGTTTGGTTGGTCTCATTATGGTTCATCTTATGCTCCTTTCAGGCCCAGGGCGGCCACTTCGACCGGGGCCGCTTTCTGCAAGGCATTAATCATTAACACGGTCAGAATCCCTTCGCTGATAGCCAGCGGAACTTGCGTTACGGCAAAAATCGTGCCAAATTTGGCGAAGGCGGCCATAAAACCACCGGTGGGGTCGGGGTAGGCCAGGGCCAACTGAATCGCCGTAACGACGTAAGTGCTGAGGTCTGCCAGCGCCGCCGCCAGGAAGATGACCACGCCTTGGGGCAGCCGCCCTTGCCCGCCTCGCCAGATGCCATAGGCCACCAGCGGCCCAACGATGGCCATAGAGAAAGCGTTGGCCCCTAATGTAGTGAGGCCGCCATGCGCCAGCAGCAGCGCCTGGAAGATCAGCACAATTGTGCCCAGGACGCTCATCACGGCCGGGCCAAAGAGGATGGCTCCCAGCCCTGTGCCGGTGGGATGACTGCTAGAGCCGGTGACGCTGGGGATTTTCAGGGCGCTGAGGACGAAGGTGAACGCCCCGGCCACGCCCAGCAGCAGCCGCGTTTCTGGCTTTTCGGTTAGCAGCTTGCGCGTTTGGCGTAAGCCGACAATCCAGAATGGGACACAGAGGGCAAACCAGAAGGCGGCCCAGCCTGGCGCGAGAAACCCTTCCATGATGTGCATTTGTAACGGCCGTGCCCAGGCTGCCTGTACACTGAGCAGCAGTAGCGCTGCGGTGGCCCACAGGGCTGGTTTTAGTAAACGTTTGTGCATGATCCATTTCTCCTTGAAAATTTTAATCTGTGAATTGTGAACTCGGTTGGCGTTGGCCGACGCCATACGCTCCCCTTTCATCTCTCATGATAAAAACAGGCCGGTAAGCATCGTGGTCGGGGCCGTAGAGTTCGGTCATCATGGCGGCGTAGTCGGCGGCATGGGATGGGTTGGTGTACCAGCGCGCGCCCAGGTAATCGGCCGCCTTGACGATGCCCAAGACGCTATGGCGGATTTCCTCGTCGGTATAATCGGGGCCGATGGGGATGAGCAGCCAGCGGGAAAGGTGAACGGCCGTTGCCATGGCCCGCTCGTACCCATCCCCCCGCAAGGCAGCGTAATGGATGGGGTAGTGGTCGCTGAGGCGCGTAACAGGCGTGTTTTCGGCGTGGACGTAGGCGTAGAAGGTGGCCGGTTCTAGCTCCGGCGGAATTTGCACCGCCAGGGCGTGGGGCAGCGCCCCGGCAAAGGTGAGGGGGAGCAGGGGCAGTCCGGCCGCTTCTTGCAGGCCGCGCCACGCTTCATGCAGCGCTTCCCATTGGCGAGCCGCCAGGCCGCCGGGCGTGCAAAGGCGCTGCTGCTGCGCCCCGGCGCGGGCAAAATCGGGCTGGTCGGTCGGCTGTAAGCGGGCGCGGACCTGCTCGTAGAGCGCCAGGCCCGCCTCGCCGTGGAAGTGCAGCAGCGCGCCGCTCTCCTGGGCATGGGGGGAGAGATGGAGGCCGAAAAGGGTAACGGCCGTTGCCGGAGCCAGCGCCGCCACAGCGGTGGGCAGCGGCAGACAGCGGGCGTAGTCGAGCCAGAAATGCTCCAGGCAAGGCTCGATGGCGGGCAGCAGGCCAACCGGCGGCTGCGCCCAGGCAAAACGGGTGTCCATGTCGGCCATACGCTCGGTACAGAGAGAAAGGTTGGCGCGTAATGGCACAAAGGTTGGCGTCGCGCCCTGGCGTTTCACCGCTTCCACCAGTTCCAGGTCAGCGTTGGCGGGCAGGGCGACGCGGTCGCCGGGCTGCACGCCGGCCGCTTGCAGCAGCAAAGCGCGGGCGCGGGCCGGACTGCGCAGGAGGAGAATGTGGCTGTGATCTTGGGGGGCAACGGCCGTTTGCCACAGCTGCGCCACTTCTTCCGAGTCAACCGGCGGGCAGAAATAATCCTCCGGTAAGGTCAATACCTGGCTCAGTGGGGGATGGGCGGCATAATCGGGGCCGCGCACCGGCAGCCCGCCCAACACTCCGGCCGGGCACATGCCGCCTAACCAGCGCGTCGCCCAATCAATGGGTGGGCCGCTGCGAAAAGTATGAATGGGCATAAAAATCTCCTGCGAAAATTGCGGATTACGGATTACGGATTTACCAACTCGATTTCACGACGCCGGGGATGTTGCCCTTCAGCGCCTCTTCGCGGAAGACAATGCGCGACATGCCGAAACGACGCATATACCCGCGGCTGCGACCGGTGATAAAACAGCGGTTCCGCAGCCGCACCGGATTGGAATTCAGCGGCAGTTCCGACAAAGACACCCAATCCCCGCGGCGACGCAGTTCCTCCCGCCGCCCGCGGTATTTCTCCACCAATTCTTGCCGCTGCTTCTCGCGGGCAATTTTGCTCTTTTTAGCCATCTATCCTCTCTTTGAGCGAGAGCGAGAGCAAGAGTAAGTTTTTTCCTCTTGCTCTCGCTCTCGCCCTAGCTCGCCTGCGCCGCCCACATCTGGCGCGCCCATTCCAGCGCCGCTTCATAGGGGTCGGGCTGCGGGGGGGCATTGTCCGCCAGGCAATCGTCGAAGCGGTGTTGCAAGGCATGGGCGTCTATGCCGCCCGCCTCGCCGATAAAGACCAGGTCGGTGCGCGGCGTTTGTTCGCCCCACAGTTCGTCGTGGGTCAGGCGCACGCGCGTCCCGGCCACCTGCAATATCCCTTTTTCTTCGGCAAGCTGGTCAATGTAGACAAAGCCTTTCACGCGGTAGATGGTTGGCGGTAAGGTTTTGATGGCGTCGTAAAGCGGCCAGTAGGCGAAGGGTTGATGGCTGGTGTAACGCCAGGTGTTGAAGACCAGCGTGTGGTCATCGTGCTGATGGTCATCATGTTCATGCTCATGCTCATGGTCGTCATGGTCGTCATGGTCGTGGTGGCTGTGTTCGGCGTGAACGTGGATGTCCAGAGTTTCGCGAATCGGAAGCTGCTCCAGGGTGCGCCGACCGCTGCCCAGCACCAGTTCTAGCGGCACGCGGCCAAAGGTGGTCTCCAACAGACGCACGTCGGGGACCAGGTCGCGCAGCATGTCGCTGATCAGGCGCAGGGTGTGGGGCGTCACCAGGTCTACTTTGTTGAGGACGAGCAGGTCGGCCAGACCAATCTGGCGGCGGGCGAGCATGGCGGAACGGCCGTTCAACCGCAGCAGGTTCTCGGCATCCACCAGGGCCAGAATGGTGTCCACGTAAGTCGCTTCGCGTAGTTCTGGCGACAGGACGAAGGTGAAGGCCACCGCGCCGGGGTCGCTGACGCCGCTGGCCTCGATGAGGATGTAGTCTGGTGGGGTGGGGGTGGCGATGAGGGTGAGAACGGCCGTTGCCAGGTCATCGCGAATGGTGCAGCAGATGCAGCCATTCGCCAGGCTAATCGTTTCTCCTTCCACGCCAACCACCAGTTGGCTGTCAATATTCACCGTGCCAAAGTCATTCACCAGCACCGCCATGCGCAGGCCATGATCGCCGTGCAGGATGTGGTTCAGCAGCGTCGTCTTGCCCGCGCCGAGGAAGCCGGTAAGGATGGTGATAGGAATTTTGGTATCCATAGGTTATTTCGGATTTCGGATT
>CALFEW010000693.1 GCA_937958365.1 uncultured Chloroflexota bacterium
CTGCCCCTTTATTTGCGCCTGGATGCGTTGTTGGCGGAGAAAACGGCCGTCATCGCCCTGCCCCGCCCGGATCCGCTGTTTCCGCTGGATGGCCTGGTAGATTACCGGCGCGCCGATGGCGCGCAGCTCACCCTGCTGGCCGACAGCACGTTGATTGGCGTGGATACGGCAGGGACGGTTTTCACCGGCACGCTGACCACCACACTGCCCATCAGTCTGACGACGGCGCTGGTCAGGAGCAATTTGCTGCAACCCGGCCTGCGAACTTTTGAGGATGATCCCACGGCCACTTCGCCGCGCACGGTGCTGGTGGTGCGCGGGCCGATGGGTTTGCTGGACGGTCAGTGGATCACCCTGCCGGAGAACGCCATATTTGCCACGCTGGACGCTTTGTTGGCCGACCTGGTTGGTTTACCAACAACCACGCCGCCTGATGAAGAGGCAACGGCCGTGCCCACCCCCCAGGCGACGGCCACGCCTTAATCAGCCGGGTATCCGTGACTCGTATTCCGTATTCCGTGGTCCGTGGTCCGTATTTCGATGGCATCCGCCAGAGGTGGCAGCCTACGGGATACGGAAAACAGGCGTGCGATTGTTTCTACCCGCTGGCGCTTTGTGCTAATATATACTTACCATAATCTCATGCACTGACGTAGCTTGTTGGCGTTTGGTCTGTCTGGTACTGCGTATACCAGGGTTGAATGAGGTAAGATGAACGAGCAACGCCGTCTCATTTTGGGGGTATCACTTGGCTTGAACGTCCTTTTGCTGGGAGTGGTGGTTTTTTTGTGGCTGCGTCCTGCGGCCACAACCACGACAACCGTTGCCCAGGTGACGTTATCGCCACCGCCCGGCGGCACGGCCGTTTCACCCACCCCTACCGAACCCGCGCCAACGGCCGTCGTCGCCACAGTCGTGGTGAGCGCTACACCAGAACCCACAACGCCGCCAGAACCAACGGCCGTTTTGGAACCCACCGCAACCCCGCAGCCCACAGAGACGCCTACGCCAGAACCGCCCACGCCCACGCCAGAATCGCCTACGCCTGCACCGACAGAAACGGCCGTTGTCCTCACCGGCCCCACTTGGCTGCGTTACGCCAATCAATTCCGCCTCCAGGCCAATTTACCCCTGCTTACCGAAAACGCCGCCTGGTCCGAAGGCAGCGCCAATCACAGCATCTACATGATTCTAAACAGTGAAGCCTCCCATAAAGAGTCGGTCAATGAGTTCGGTTACAGCCCCAATGGGGCGCAGGCCGGTGAAAACGGCAACATCGCCATCAGCGGTTCGGCCGGTGTGGGATATACGTGGCCGATGGATTATTGGATGTCTGCCGGTTTCCATGCGCTGCCCATTTTGGACCCACAGCTCCAGCAGGTAGGCTATGGCGTTTACCGCGACGCTTCCAGCGATTTTGGCCTGGCGGCGACCATGGACGTGAAGCGAGGCGTTCGGGCGCTGCCGGAGAATATCGAATTTCCCATCCTCTTTCCCAAAGATGGCGGGCAAACCTGGGTGACAAGTTATACCCTGCCGGAATTCCCCAACACCATTTCCGGCTGCCAGGGCTATACGCAGCCCACCGGCGCGCCCATCATTGTGCAAATTGGCAGCGGCGACCAGACGCCCCGCGTTAGCTCGACGGAAATCCGGCGCGGCAACACGCCGGTCAACCACTGCGCCTTCAGTGAAACAACCTACAGCAACAACACCCCGTTCTGGCAAGAAATCGGCCGACGGATTTTGGACGAGCGTGACGCCATCATACTTGTCCCCCGGTCCCCGCTGGAAGTGGGGCAGACCTACACCGTGACCGTTGTGACCAATGGGCAAGAGATTACCTGGCAGTTTGAGGTTGTCGCTGCCCCGCCTGCGGAATAAGGCCATAACCTGATATTTCGGACAACAAGATAAAGATTAAAGACTAAAGATTATCGGCCGTCAATCTTTGATCTTCAATCTTCAAGTAGACGTAAATTCATGACCGCAATAAATATAGCTACCATGCACGCGCTTTTTTTGGAGAACGGACACGTCGCTTATCAGCAGGATTATCCTCGTCCCACGCCAGGACCGGGGGAAGCGCTGATTCGCGTCCGGCTGGCCGGTATTTGCGCCACCGACCTGGAGATGGTGAAAGGCTACAAGGGGAATTTTTGCGGCGTGCCGGGGCATGAGTTTGTGGGCGTTGTGGAAAGCGCGCCCGATGTGGCCTGGCACGGCCGTCGCGTGGTCGGCAGCATTAACCTGGGCTGCAATGCCTGCGCCGTCTGCCAGCGCCAGGGACCGGAACATTGCCCGCGCCGCCGTGTTCTGGGTATTCTGAACAAAGACGGCGTCTTTGCCGATTACGTGACGCTGCCTCTGGCGAATTTGTTGGCCGTGCCAGACAGCGTGCCGGATGAAACGGCCGTTTTCACAGAGCCAGTGGCGGCGGCTTTGCGCATTCGGGAGCAGGTACAGGTACGGCCGTCGGCGAAAACGGCCGTCATCGGGCCGGGCCGTTTGGGGCTGCTGGTGGGGCAGGTGTTGGCCCTGGGCGGCAGTGACGTAGTGATGATTGGGCGCAGCCGCCATTCTCTGGAACGGCCGTTGGCTTTGGGCTTGCGCGCCGGTCTGGCCGAAGCGTTCGACGACGCCAGTTTTGATTTTGTGGTAGAAGCGACGGGCAATGAAGCGGGATTGGCGACAGCGCTGCGGGTGATACGGCCGTTGGGGACCATCATTCTCAAAAGCACTTTTGTCGGCCGGCCGCAAATCAACCTGAGCGACGCCGTGGTCAACGAAGTGACCCTGGTGGGTTCGCGCTGCGGCCCGTTTGCTCCGGCGCTGCGCCTGCTGGCGCAGGGCCAGATCAACGTCAAGGCGCTGATTGAGGCCGAATACCCGCTGCGCCAGGGCCTCATCGCCCTGACCCACGCTGCCAAACCGGGGGTGCGCAAGGTGCTGCTGCGCCCGGAGTAAATTGGTTACTGTCTGCCAATCTTGCTATAATTCTCACGGTTCTTCGTCATCAATTTCCAGGAGGGAGCGTGAGTATCTCAAAGCTAATTTTAGCCAGTTTAATTTGCATCTTATTGATCACAGGTTGTCAGCAAAATATTCAATCTACCGTTGAAGCGGAGGTTGCCATAGCCGTGGCGGCCACCGTCGAAGCGCTGCCAACCCACACAGCCAGGCCAACCCTGACCCCTTATCCTACTTTTACGCCTTTACCGACTGATTTACCAGCCGGTCCGCCCACCATGTTGCCGACGCTGACGGCCAGACCCACCTATACGCCGTATCCAACCTATACGCCGGAGGCTGTGCTGTCGCCTACAGCCAACAGCATTGCCTCCGGCAGCAGCACTGCCAATGCTGGCAACGCCGCAAGCAGTTCCCCCAACACTGCGGTAACGTTTAGTGGGTCATTGATGCAAGTAACCTATGCCCAAATGGCGCAGATACTCAAGAGCGTATCGGGTTATGTAGACACCTATGAAGATGATGATCCAGACGACCTCCAATCGGGTGAAGGAGGGCGGCAGAAGGTGCCTGTCAATTGCAGCACGGCCATCAACCAGTTCCAGCAGCTTCTACAACTGGAAGTAAAAAGCCTTGACAGTCAAAATCCCAACGAGCAGGCTGCTTTTGGGTCGTATCGGCAGGCCTGGGACCGATATATGGGTGCTGTGGTTCCTATCATTGAACGGTGCCAAACGGCCGTTGCCAACAACGAAACCCTCGAAACCCTCGGCCGCGACCTATATGGCGCAGCCCTCAGGGTCCTACACAATGACGTGAACGCTCTGATTAATCAAGCGATCAGCACACTGGGGGAGAATCAATAACATGCCCAAAATCCAGACCACTTTACGCCTCTTATGGCCTCTATTCAGCCTGATGGTTCTGGCAGCCTGCCAGCCTTCGCCGGCAGAGGTTCAGACAACGGTAAACGCCCAGGTCGCGCTGGCCGTCGCCGCGACACAATCCGCTTTACCAACCGCCACCGCTTATGCCACGGCGACAACGCAGCCAACGCAAATTCCTCAGCCTTCAGCGACTTCATTTCCGGAACAGCCTGCTTTGGCTACCGCCACGGAATACCCCACAGCGACAATGTACCCGACCAACACTCCGGAACCCACAAACACCCCAGCCCCTATTCTGCCGACTGCCCCGCCCGCAGCCGGGGCAGGAACAGCGGGATCGTCTGGGGTCGGCAGTGCGCCAGCTTCGCCGTTGCAAACGCAAATGGCGCTGCTGGACCAGATGACTTTGTTGCACAATCTATTAATCGAGTTTCAGGGGTCGGTGGGCATTTTAACCAGCCAGGATTCCACAGATTGCAATCGCTTAATTCAAATTTATGACACGATCAAGGCGATGCCGCAAATGGATGTCTCCGGCGCAGATGCAATCGTACAACAGGCCTATGCAGCGTATCGCAGCGCGATTGACCACTTCACGAAGCCAGAAACCACGCCAGGAGATATTGTAACGTTGTGCAAAACCCAACCGGAGAATCTAAAAAACATCCCTGACATGCAGATCAATGCCATCGCTTTATACGTTGGGCAGTCGAACAACCTGATGGAGGTTGCCTGGCAGTCTATTGGCGGCAGGTAATATGCAAAAACGGCCGTTTCCCCCTCTCCCTCCGAAATCCGCAATCCGAAATCCGAAATCAAAGTGGGGAAACGGCCGTTCCAACCAATCAACTCAAATTTATCGCCGGCTGCGCGTCGCCACGTCAAAAATAACGGCCGCTGCCAACACCGCGCCACGCACCATGTATTGGTAAGAAATGCCAATCCCCATCAGGTTCATGCCGCTGGTCAGCGACGCCATCACAATCGCGCCAATCAACACGCCGGTCACTTTACCCACGCCACCGGCCGCCGACACGCCACCCACGTAAGCCGCCGCAATCGCGTCCAACTCAAACAGCGTACCGGCCGTCGTCGTCGCCGACTGCAACCGCGAAGCAAATAAGATGCCCGACAACGCCGCCAACATGCCCATCTGCCCAAAGACCACATATGTGATCTTCTTCACGTTCACGCCGCTCAGTTCAGCCGCTTCAGGATTGCCACCCACCGCATAAATGTGACGGCCGATCACCGTCTTCGTCGTCACAAAATGGTAGATGGCTACCACCACCAGCATCACCACAACCGTCCACGAAAGACCATTGTAACCGGCCAGCACCCAGGTCATGCCACCCACCACAGCCGACACAAACACCAGCTTCAGCGCAAAAATGTTCATCGGCAGCACGTCAAAATCGTAGGCCTGCTTCTTCCGCCGATTGTTAAGCTCGCCCCAGACATAAATAACCACAGCGATAAGGCCCAGCACCAAGGTTAATATGTGCATCTCCGGCAAAAAGCCCAGGCCGGGAATATCAGGAATGTAGCCATTACCAATGGCGTTAAACGCATCATTGGCAATAATAATCGTGCCCGTTTCTTCAGTGACCACAAGAATGGCCCCACGATAAATCAGCCAGCCGGCCAGGGTCGCCACAAAAGCCGGGATGCCCATTTTCGCTACCAAAAACCCAGGGATAAAACCCAACAAAAGGCCGAGCAGCAGCACAAATGGCACAACCACCAACACAGGCCAGCCCCAAAACGCCAGAGCAATCGCCGCCACCGCGCCCAGGAAACCGGCCAGGAAACCAACCGAAAGATCAATGTGTCGGATGACAATCACCAGGGTCATGCCCACGCCCAAAACGGCAATGTACCCCGTCTGATTGAGCAGGTTGCTGATGTTTCGGGACGAAACAAAAATGCCATCCGTTAAAATCGCAAATATCACCCAGATAATGAACAGGGCAATAAACATGCCA
>CALFEW010000694.1 GCA_937958365.1 uncultured Chloroflexota bacterium
CAATTCACAATTCACAATTCACAATTCATACTTCTCTTCGCCCTCTCATCCCTCCTGCTCCTTATTCTCGCCGTCGGCCACTGGCGCGCCACCGCCACTGGCCCCCAAGTCCAGGTCCCCATGTTCTACGACGCCCACTACCTTTACCCGCGCCCCTGGACCCAGGCGCAAGAAGCGCCCGGCGTACCCGATCCCTTCCCGGTCGCTTTTTACGGCGACAATACCCTCAGCCAGACCTTCATCAGCGGCGCGGACAAGTTGAGCATGGTGGAAGTGTGGCTGCAAGGCTCGCCCTATGGCTGGGTAGACGTGACCCTCGCCGACGATTCCGGCCCGCTCTACAACGGCCAGATTGATTTCCCGGAAAATCCACACGGCCGTTTCGTCCGCTTTGCCTTTCCCACCATTGACGACGCAGCGGGCCGCACCTTCCACCTCACCCTGTCCGCCCCCGCCGCCGCCGACGACGAACCGGCCATCACCCACGCCATCGGCGGCGACCGATTGGGTGGCGAGCTGCGCCTGAATGAATTCCCGCGCCCCGGCAACCTGGAATTACGCACCTACGTGAAAGGCACGGCCGTTACCGACGCCCTCACCGAACAACTTCTGCCCGACCTGTTCCGCCTGCGCCTGCAACAATTCAAACCCGCGCCGTTCAAAGGCGAGGTATTCGCCAGCCTCCTGGCGCTGTCGCTGGGATTGACCGGCCTGTTTCTCGTGGCCGCCCGGCCGCCCGGCACAGCGCTGCGCACGGCCGTTGGCTGGTCGCTGGTCGGATTGTTGGCGCTGTTCCTGGTCTGGCAGGTGGGCAGCGGGCGCGTGCAACTGCCATTGCTCAATCGCGCCATCGCCATGCAACCGGCAACGGCCGTTGCCGCCCCGCCGCCCGACGATTTTCGCGTCGTCAACGACCTGAGCGCCGCCTTGTGGACGGCCGACCGTTTGCCCGAAGAGCGCTTTGTCGCCACCACCATTGCCGGCGACTATCCGGCCATCGTCGTGCCCGCCGAATCGGCGCTGGACTATACGCTGGATTTGCCGCGTAACGGCCGTTTGCGGGCCGGCCTTCAGGTAGAGGGCGAAGGCGCGTTGACTTTTGGCGTGGAATTCAACGGCGAGGTATTCACGCGCACGACCGTCACCGCCGCCGATGGTCCTGTCTGGCTGGATTTAGATTTGTCACCCTGGCAGGGGCAGGGCGGCGTGCTGCGCCTGACGACCGAACCCGCAACCGGCGAACCGACCGGCTTATGGCTGATGCCGCAACTGCTGGCGCGAACCGATTGGCTGCTGGCGGAACTGCCGCCAACGGCCGTTCCCACCCAGTTTCGCTTCGGCGATGACGTGGTATTAGTGGGTTATGCCGTCGAACCGGCGCAACCGCAGCCGGGCGACGTGGTGGTGGTGACGTTATATTGGCGGGGAGAACGGCCGTTGCGCCAAAACGCCACCGTCTTCGTCCATGCGCTCAATGAAAACGATGAACTCGTCGCCCAAAGCGACGGCCAGCCGGTGCAAAACAGCTACCCGCTCACCCACTGGCCGCCCGGCGTCATCATTGCTGATGTTCACCAGTTTAATTGGCCGGTTGACGGCCGTCTGGCTCAGTTGGCCGTTGGCCTTTATGATCCATCCACCCTGGCCCGCTGGCCGGTGACAACCCCGGACGGCGCACTCGACCCCAATGGACAGGCAATACTGTCCATTGCGGAGCCTGGAGCTAAAGCCCCAGGCTAAAAAACAACGCCCCGTAAACGGGGCTAAGGGTTTTAAGCCGGGTTTACCCGGCGTTGTTTTCAAGACCGGCGCTTCAGCGCCGGGCAAAAACACAGCAACACGAAATGCTCACCCGCATCCAAACCCTCCTCCGCTCCGCCGACGCCCGCGATGGGCTGTTGATGGCCGGGGCCACCATTTTGGCCGGTGGCTTCGATTATCTGGTGCTGGTCATCGCCGGTTTGCTCCTGTCCGCCCCGGCGGCGATTGCCTTCCTGGCGGTGATGAACCTGCTCAAAATCGCCGAGCAAGTGACGTGGGTCATTCGCAACGTGGTGGCCTATTACACGGCCGAATTAGCCATTCAGCCAGAGGCGACGACGCGCATTGGCGGTTTTGTGCGCAATCGCTGGCGCTGGGCGTGGGGCTGGGGATTGCTCGTTGCGGCGCTGTTCATCCTGGCCGCCCCGCTGACCAATCGCCTGATCAACGCCCATTCGACGACGGCCGTCATGGCCGCTGGTCTGGCTTTGCTGCTCTTTTTTGTGCGCCCGGTGACGGATGGGGCGCTGCAAGGCGCGCAGAATTTTTGGGGACTGAGCGGCGTGGTGGTGGTGCAGGCGGTGGTGCGATTTGGGTTAACGGCCGTTCTCATCTGGTTTGGCCTGGATTTGGTCGGCGCGGTGCTGGCGCTGCCGCTGTCCAGCGGGCTGGCCCTGCTGCTGGCGCTCTGGCTGCTGCGCGGCTACTTCCGCGCTCCCCGCGCCGACAGCGTGCAAAAAGTCAGCCTCAGCTATTCGACGTTGACGCTGGTGGGTTTGCTGGCCTTTGCCCTGCTGGTTTACAGCGACGCGATTTTGGTCAACCGGCTTTTTCCGGCGGCGGCGGCGGCGCAATATACGCCGGTCAACGTCCTGGCGCGGATCAACCTTTTTGTGCCGTTGGCGTTGGGCATGGTGCTGTTCCCCAAAGCGACGCAGCGCCACGCCCTGGGGCAAGATGCGCGGCCCATGCTGCTGCTGGCGCTGGCGGCGACGCTGCTGCCGGGACTGGGCTTAACGGCCGTCTACTTCCTCGCCCCCAGTCTGATTGTTGACCTGGTTTTTCGCGGCCAATACGCCGATCCCGGCGCGTTGTTAGGCTGGGTCGGGCTGGCGACGACTTTGTTTGCCGGGGTGAACATCTGGCTGAATTATGCGCTGTCGGTGGGGAAACGGCCGTTTATCTACCTGTTGGCCCTCATCGCCCTCGCCCAAATAGCCGCCATTTTGCTGCTGGCCCACACCCTCAGCGCCCTGGCTTTTGTCCTCACGGCCGCCGGTTTGTTGGGCAATCTGGCCGGCGCAGCCTTGTTATTAACGCCCACGAAGGTAAATCGTGGCTAAGACGCTTAGACGGCCGTTGGTTCAGTCACCTGCCATTGGCTATACTTGCGGAATTGCTGGCTGGTTGGTTAACCAACCAGCCAACTAACCAACCAACTTCCGGGATTATCTATCGTGATTAATTGTTCGATTGGCATTACCGCCTATAACGAAGAGGCCAACATCGGCAAGCTGCTGCAACTGATTCTGGCGCAGCAGCTTGAGACGGTGGCGATTCGTGAAATCATCGTCGTTGCCAGTGGGTGTACCGACCGGACGGAGGCGATTGCGCAGGAATTTGCGGCGCGCGACGGCCGTATCCGTCTTCTGATTCAGCCGCAGCGCGAAGGCAAAGCCTCGGCCATGAACCTGTTCATCCGCGAAGCCGCCGCCGACGTGCTGATTTTGTGCAGCGCCGATTTACAGCCCGACTTGCACGCCGTCGAGCAACTCATCGCCCCTTTTGCCGATCCCGAAGTGGCGATGACCGGCTGCCATCCTGTGCCCATCAACGACCCGGACACCTTCATGGGCTTTGCCGTGCATCTACAATGGAAGCTGCACCATGAATTGAACCTGTCCGGCGGTTTCAAAGGCGGCGAAATGGTGGGTTTCCGGCGGATATTTGAGCGGATTCCTTATCATACGGCCGTAGACGAAGCCAGCGTGGAACCTATCGTGCGCGGGCAGGGTTACAAGGTGCAATACTGTTCGGACGCCATTGTCTACAACAAAGGGCCGGAAACGGTGGCCGACTTTTTGCGCCAGCGCCGCCGCATTTATGCCGGGCACCTCGACCTGGCGAATTTACTCGGCTACAAAGTGAGTACGATGTCGGGTAGCAAAATTATCGCTTTACTCATCAAGAATCTGGATTGGCGACCGAAGCAGTTGGTATGGACGATGGCGGTGGTGGGGTTGGAGGGATACGGCCGTTACCTCGGCCACCACGACTACAAAACTGGCGCCAAAAACCACACCATCTGGGAAATCGCCACTTCGACGAAGGAATTGACGTGAACCGTGAACCGTAAGCCGTAAACCGTAAGCCGTAAACCGTAAACCGTAAGCCGTATACGGAACACGGAACACGGAACACGGAACACGTCTCACTGCCTACCAAAATGAACTCCATGCTCAGCGTGTTAACACGCATCCCCCTCTTCAAGCTCTACCGGGCGACGGGTTGGCCGAAAATGCTGCCCATGAACATCACCCTGTCCCCATCGCCCAAGTGCAATTCGCGCTGCCTCACCTGCAACATCTGGATGAAGCGCGAAAACGAACTGACCCTGGCCGAATGGGACAAAGTCCTGGCCTCTCTAGGCACAGCGCCCTATTGGTTCACCATCAGCGGCGGCGAACCACTCATGTTCCCCGGCATCGTCGAACTGGCGAAGCTGGCCTACAAACATTGTCAACCGGGCATCATCAACATCCCCACCAACGGCATCCTCAACAGCGGCCCGGAGCGCGTGCGGGCTATCCTGGAAAGCTGCCCGGAGAGCCAACTCATCATCAATCTCTCACTGGACGGCGTGGGCGAAAAACATGATTTTATTCGCGGTGTGGCCGGCAACTTCGAGAAATTTGAGGAGCGATTGGAGCAATATCTGGCCCTGCGCGCCGAATTTCCCAGGCTGGCCGTCGGCATTCATTCCGTCGTCTCCGTTTTCAGCGTGGGCCACCTGGACGAACTCATCGCCTATGCCGAGCAGTCCGGCGCGGACCAATTCATCACCGAGATCGCCGAGCCACGTGTCGAGCTGGATACGGTGGGCCTGCCCATCACCCCCAGCCCGGAAGAATACGCGGCCGCGATAGACAAGCTCATCACCTACGTCAACAGCAAACGTTACCAGGGCGTCTCGCGCATCACCGAGGCATTTCGCGTGGAGTATTACAAGCTGGTCAAACGCATTTTGGACGAGCAAGATCAGGTGATCGGCTGTTACGCCGGTTGGGCCAGCGCCCAAATCTACGCCGATGGCACTGTCTGGCCCTGCTGCGTGCGCGCCGACGACCTGGGCAACCTGCGCGACCACGATTACGACTTCCGAAAAATATGGTTCGGCGAGAAAATCAAGGATGTGCGCCGCAGCATCGCCGCCAAAGAGTGCCACTGCCCGCTGGCCAACGCCAGCTACACCAACATGCTCATGGACGTCTCCACAGCCACGCGGGTCGGCATGAAGGTTATCAAACCTGATACAATTGAGGTACGCAAGTAAGTGGCTCTTTGTCTGAGGAGGTGTTGAATGACAACACAAATAACCATTGAAGTTCCAGATATATTGGGACAGCGGCTAAAACCATATCGTCATAGGCTGCCCGAATTATTGGAACGCGGCCTTTATGAGCTGGAATTGGAGCCTGTCTCCGAAGTGCGTGATGTGCAGGAGATTGTCAACCTACTGGCCAGCCGCCCCACGCCTGAGCAAGTTTTAGCTATCAAACCATCAGCCGAATTTCAGGCTCACGCCAGCGATTTGCTGGCGCAAAGTAAAGCAGGGTTGCTGTCTCACGAAGGGGAAGTTGAATTGGAGCGCTATTTGTTTGTTGAACATCTGGTACGGCTGGCAAAAGGTCGTGCTTACGAGCAACTTGGCCAGGGGGCATGAGTTACATATCATCTGCTTTGCGCCAACTTGTTATCGAACGAGCAGACGGCCGTTGCGAATACTGTCGTTATCCTCAAGAAGCTGCCCTGCTTGGGTTTGAGATGGAGCATATCATTGCCGAAAAACATGGTGGCGCTACCGAAGCGGGAAATCTGGCGCTGGCTTGTCCGTATTGTAACCGAGCTAAAGGGACGGATCTTGGTTCCATTGATCCGCAAACAGGACTGCTAACCCCTTTCTACAATCCGCGCAATCAAGAATGGCAGGCCCATTTTCGACTGGAAGAAGCCAGAATTGTGCCCCTGACAGCCGAAGGCCGAGTAACGGCCGTTATCCTGCAACTGAATGAACCGGCCCGCGTCGAGGAACGCCAACGACTTATCAATGCCCAAATATACCGCTAATTTATTGATGCAATTGGTCGTTTAAGAAGGATACGATGCCCTTTGAATGGTTGAATAAATTCCACAAAGAGATGGAGAAGCCGGAAAACTACGCCGAAAAGACGTTGGCGCAGTACCGGCTGGGTATGAAGGCCAAAGGCTCGATTGTGGGCGTGGCGATTGTGGTGGACGAGAATGGCTGCGAGGTGTGTCAGAAGTTGGACAGCACGGCCGTTTACCATCCCGACGACGCCCCCCACCTGCCCTTGCCCGACTGCACGAAAGGGCGCAAATGTGGCTGCGTTTACCGGCCAGTGATGACCTATCAAATTGACAATGGTCAATAGCCAATTGTCAATTGACAATGGGAAGAGATGAGCAAAGTAGCACTCACTGGGGCAACGGGGTTTGTGGGAGGGGCGCTGGCGCGGGCACTGGCGGCGCGGGGGCACGAGATTGTCGCCCTGGCGCGGTTGACGTCGCGGCGTGACCATCTGGCCGATTTGCCCATCACCTGGGTTCCCGGCGACGTGACCGACCGGGAGAGCTTGCGCGGCGCGTTTGATGGCGCAGATTGGCTCATTCATGCGGCGGGCATGTTGGGGCAGGCGGGTGTGCCGGAACGCGCTTATTTTGACCTTCACGAACGAGGTACGAGCAACGTTTTGGCTGAGGCGGAAACGGCCGTTATCCAGCGCATTCTCTACGTCAGCAGTCCTGGCGTGCTTGGCCCTATCAGTGGGCCACCGGCCGATGAGACTGCGCCCCTCGCGCCCTCTAATCCTTACGAACGCAGCAAGGCGGCCGCCGAACAGGTGGCCCAGGTTTATGCGCGAGGCGGGCTGCCGGTGGTGATTGCCCGACCGGAGTTCATCTATGGGCCGGGCGATTTGCATGTGTTGGGTTTGTTTAAGGCAGTGCGTGACGGCCGTTTCTTCACCATCAACGGCGGCCAAGCCACCTGCCACCCGACCTATATTGACGACGCGGTGGCCGGGATGTTGCTGGCGATGGAACATGGACGACCGGGCGAAATTTACCACGTCACCGGCCCCGCGCCCGTCACCTTCCGCGAATTGGGGGCGACCATTGCCGACGCCCTGGGCGCGCCGCCGCCTAAACTGAACTTACCCAAACCCCTGGCCATGATGGGCGCAACCGGGCTG
>CALFEW010000695.1 GCA_937958365.1 uncultured Chloroflexota bacterium
TTCTGGGTCGCTCAGGCGAGCTGACGCTCCCTGGCGAATGACCTGGATGAGACCCACAGTATCGTCGGAGGCGACGAGTGGGAAGTAAGCTTCAGCCAGGGGTATTTGCGGGTTGATCCAGGGAACGTCAAGGGCTGCGGCGGCTTGCCAGAAGGCGGCCGGTTCCTGGTCTTGGAGGACGTGAAGGATGGGGTTGGTCTCGTCCAGGGCGTATGGTGTGCCCACGGCCGTTGTCGGTGCATCGGCTTGAACGGGATAATCTTGGAGCAGGGTCAGGCGGTTTTCTTCCGGCTGCCAGCGGTAGGCAACAAAACCGTGGCCGTTGATGGCCTTAACCATTTGCCGGCCGATCAATGTGATGATTTCTTCTTCTTCAAGCATCCCGGCCAGCACTTGATTGGCTTCGGCCAGGGTTGCAAAGGCTGGGGGATGGATTTCGTTAAGGATGATTTGGACGAGGATATTATGGACGGTCTGGTAGGGGAGGGAACGACAGTGGAGGGAACGGCCGTTAGCCAACCGTAGTTCCATCTGCCCAGGCGGCTTCAACAAAACAACCTCGCTGGCCGCGCCAGAAAAAATCTGGCGTAACTGCGTGGGCGTGCTGGCGCTCTCGTTCAGCCCGAACAATGTTCTGGCTGCCCGATTCATATATTGAATGACGCCATCAGCTTCGACTATTAGAACACCTTCACTCAAGGGATCCAGCACACGAAAGTCGAGAGCCGTGATTAGTTCCTTTTCCATTTTTTACTCAATACCCCAACAGGTACTGCATGTATGGGAAAATCAACTCAACTTGGCTTGTTTGATCTGATCCAGCCGGCGGAGTTCTGCGGCCGTTTCCGTAATCTCGCGAATATCGGCAAAACGTTGCGTTTGCGATGAAACGACGCCTATAGACAGGCTCATGAAGGGGGCAAATGAGCCATCAGAATTTTGTATAGCGCCCTGTTCCCGATCTAAGAAATCATAATGAGATAAAACATCCTCGTTAAACCGCTGCCGTAACTTGTCAACCAAAACCGGTACGTTGTCACTTAAAGTAATCAATACAAAGGTGTCGCCACCAGCATGGCCGATGAAGTCATTGAGTGTGCCTAATTGATCGTCAATTTCGTTCAGCAAAAATGCGCCAAAACGCAGCACTTCATCTCCTGCTACAAAGCCATACTTGTCGCTGAACGGGCCTAGATGGTCTATGCCAATTTGGATGTACGTCCAATTATTGGCGCGCATCAACGTGCGAAGCTGCTCTTCAATCAGCCGGCTGCTGGGTAAACCTGTGGTGGGATTGGTCATGTTTAAACGCTGGTGGGTACGAATGGCCGTGCCGACGCGCAGTTTGAGTTCCTCAATGTCGAAAGGCTTGGTGATGTAATCGTCGGCGCCCAGTTCCAGCCCTCGAATCCGGTCGCTGCGTTCATCCTTTTGCGTAAGGAAAATGATGGGGATGTGGCTGGTGCGCGTCGTCGTGCGTAGAGCCAGGCAGACGTCGTACCCATCCATGTCTGGCAGCATAATATCGAGGACGATTAAATCCGGAAGCTTTTTGCGGCATTTTTCCAGGGCGTCGTTGCCTCTGGCGGCGATTTCCACGTGGTAGCCTTCATTGGAAAAGAAAATCCGCAGCATATTTGAAATATCGTAATCATCTTCGACTATAAGAATTCGACCATTGCTCATGAGCTTATCCCTTGGCAACTACAGAATTAGTGGGTTGATCAAAGGCTGATCACCCGTTGATCTATTATTTCATAGTGACATTGGCAATGTTTGATTGTGCTTTTTAATGTGGGCAATTTCAGTATCGGTAATCGCTTTTTCAAAACTGCGAAAACCACCCAATTTAAAACCATGCCTGACGGCGATTTTATCAATAGTCTGGACTTGTGACAATTGTATGTCTTTGCCCAGCGTAAATGATTCATAACGCTGCTCCAGAGCAAGGGCCATGGTTTCGGCCATGCAGGCGTAGGCCATTTTGGGTGGAAAGCCAAAATTGAAGTTGAATTCAACCGGGCCGGGCACTTCCACCATGCCGCCTTCGATGACCAATACGTCGGGTCTTTGGGCGGCGACCTGCCGCGACACATCGCGGGGGCGGGCCACGTCACAAACGACGGCTCCCTGGCGCAGGTGATGCGGCTCGATCACGGTGTCTACGGCGCTGGTGACGGTAATGATGAGGTGGGCCTGGGTAAGATCGTTGATCTGGCTGCTGGCGCTTACCTGCTGGCAGCCGGCCTGCCGGACGAGTTGGGCCACCTGATCGAGTTTTTCTTGCCGACGGCCGATGAGGATGATCTGATTGACTTGTGGCGCGAGTAATTGGCCGCATACGGCCCCAATTGCGCCGGTCGCGCCCACGATGGCGACGGTGGCGCCGGGGAGGGGGATGTCCATGATTTCGGCGGCTTTCTGGATGGCTTGCACGGCCGTAGCAATCGTCAAGCTATCGCCCGTTGTCACCGGTATGTTTAGCCGGCTGGCTACGGTCAGGCCGCCATCGCCAACGACGGAGGTGTAGGCCCCTAAACCCAGAATGCGCGCGCCTAGCTTTTCGGCCAGACGGCCGGTTTGAATGATTTTTTTGTAAACAACCTGGGGCGGCAGACTCATCATCCGGGTTGGGGTGAGGGGACAGGCAACAAACCAGCCGTGCAGGGTACGGCCGTTGGCCGCAGACTGAATGTTTTGGATTTCCGAGATATAAACTGGCGGGAAAAACAGAGACAAAAAATCAATCAGCCAGACCGGCAGCTTACCTAGCGCCGGGTACTTGCGGCTGACATCTCGGTTGGGGTCAATCGGATGAATGATAAAGGCAAAAGAATCTTCCATAAACGGCAGTTTATCCAGGTAAGGCCAATCTCTTCAATGGTATATCTGTCCCTGACCATTGGAAAACGATGCCCTTCAGGCGTCGGCTTTGCCATTATCGGGCGTGATCCCGCGCCGCACGGAACGGCCGTTGCCTAGGAACCATCAGGACGAGGGTACAAACGTGGATAAGGATATTTATCCAGATAGGGGTAATGGTCGCTATCCTCAAACCTCACGTTTTTTGTGATAAATTTACGTTCCTCGGAAGCCAGCAGCACGACGTCAGATTCAATCGTGCGGGCAGCATAAATGACCAGGCCAGAGCTGAGGCGACAGTGGTGTCCGACACAACCGCCTAAGACGAGCATGTTGGTGTCTTCGAGACGGCCGTTTTTGTTGCTGTTTGTGCGCAAAGGGCCACCCAAAATATTAAAGTCGGTAAACGTTGTGCCGGCCCCGATAAACGAATCCCGACCCACCACGCATAACTGCAAACAAGTATTTTGCGCCACCATGGTGTTTTCCATCATCGTCGTCATAAACAAAGACGTGCGGAAAGGTAAAAAGCAGCCGTCGCTGATGACACTGAGCATCAACTGACATCCCTGAGAAACTGTCACGTTGCTGCCAATCGTGCAATTGTCAATCACGGCCCCCGCGCCAATATTCACGTTATCGCCAATGACCGTTGGCCCATGAATCACCGCCGACGAATCTATGCTGACGTTTTTACCTATTTTCACCATCTCTGAATTGGACAAAACGTGCTTCTGTTCCAACAATGAACGGTATAGAATCTTGAGCTTTAATTTCCAATCGGTGTCAATTCGATTCTCAAAAAAAGCGCCACGCGCAAAAACGCCAAATAAAATATCGGCGATAAACACATGGACCCAGTTTTCGATCAGCACAAATGCTTTGCGCGGCAGTTGGTAAACCAAATCGCCAAATTCTGTCGCCATGTAGGGCGGGACGTGATAGTAACCGCGCTCTAATGGCTCTGTATCAATGACGAGCGGCTGCGCTTCCACGCTTTGAGAAAGACCTTTCGGCAGATACCACACGTCTGCCAACAGCAATTTGTCTTTCTGAAAAAACGAATGAGTCAGGGGCTTGACATGGGTGGCAATGGCGGCATCATCTGCTTCAAACGCCAGTCGCACAGCACGACGCCCGGCCCGCGCCTGCTCCACAAAATCGCTGATCAGTTCTTTGTTGAAGAATAAATTATCACGATGTACCAGGCATTCAACCGCTTCTTCTTCAAAGCGATAAGCAGTTTGCCAGTCCGGGTATTCTCTTTCTTCTGTGGTGTATGGCGTTAACAAGTCGCGCTGCCACAGCCAGAGAGGTTTGTTTTGCACGCGCAAATCTCGGGCCGGTTCATTAAACGGGGGGATATGAGTCGTTTCCGTAAGAATAATTCGGCGCATAACGCAATCAATCCAATCAGGCAATCGGTTTCTTGGAGATAAGAATAGTACAAGTCTCGTCGCCTTTGGCGATACAGGAGACCTCTTCCACCCGAAAGCGGCGTCCTTTGCTCACCCAATCCAGCGATTGCTCCAATAAGCCTACAGCCAGGTGGCAGCAAGGTTGGGGCGAGGTGCGCTGCCAACAAATCGGGCATCGTTCAATGATCCATAAATACCCACGATGATCTTCGCCCAGACGAACCCGCTGGTCGCTAAACTTGTTGAACGTCTGCGCAAAAATGTCTAAACCTATTTTTATTTTAATGCCTAAGGGCAGGGTGCGAATTGCCAGATCGCTAATGCCTAATACGGGCACAAATTCTTTCAGGGCCAGTCGCCAGGTTTCACGGCCGGCGCGTAAAGCCAGCCCCCGGCCACCACGAATGCCATACATTTCGTCCAGGGTTTGTTGGATGGCGCTAAATTCGGCAAATGTAAAACCTAATTCCAGGTTGTTGGGCGGGTAATGGTTTACCAGGTGGTGCAGTTGGGCGAGATTCAAAACGGCGTTGACGCCATGGTGCCCCATGATTTCTTCCATCGCGGTGAGGACGATGCGGCCCATCTTGTTGGGGTAATAAAACGCTTCGATTTCTTCGACGGGTTCGTGGGTTAGTTCATTCACTGGATGTATTTAATACCTGGGGTGATTTTTCTACACGGCCGTTCTCGAGAAAAGCATACAAGGTACTCAGGAATAAATCAGGCTCGTCAATCATGGGGAAATGACGTGAATACTGCATCATTGAGACTTGTGTGTGCGGTGTGCTTTGGCTCAGCCATTCCGCGTTGGCTGGAGACACAATGTTGTCATTGACGCCATAAATGCCCAGAGTGGGCAGGTCCAGCTTGGGCAAAGCGCCGCGCAAATCCGTGTCGCGCAAATCGCCAATACTGCGAAAAAAAGATTCAATCGTCGTGCGCTGCACGTCTCGGGAAATCATCTGGCGAACTTCTTTAGAATCCTTTGCCAACAAAACGCGCATGATCGAATGAAGCAAAATAGGGTAGCGCCAGATGAGCTTGGCAATTGCGCCATAACCAGCCAGGCGCAAAAACGGATTGAGCGAATTGCCCAGCACCGGCGAACCGACAACGGCAACTTGGTTGATGCGGTCAGGGTGTTCCATAGCCATTTGCAGCGCAACCGTGCCGCCCATCGAATGGCCAAACACCGGGGCTTGCTGAATCCCCAGCGTATTCATGAATTGGTAAACCATATCTACGTAGCTGGAAACGCGAAAAACAGAGGAGGTCGTGCGAACGCCTTTGGCTGAATCACCGAACCCCCAAAAATCAAGGGCATAGACGCGGTAATTTCTTGTTTGGGCCAGGGCGATCATCGAATCGCGCCATACGTCCCAAGAGTTGATCCAGCCATGCAAGAGGATAATTGGCTGCCCGCGCCCGATGGATTCGTAATGAAGAAGACCCTGCTCTGTGACAATAGAACTCACGTTTGCCTCAATGCCGCCCTATGGTTTGATTGTCATCGGCGATTAGACGGCTTGGGTTACCCTGTCTTGCTAAGGCGTTAGCCGCCTTTTCGCGCGAGTCGTTGTTCTATAATCAAGCTAATACGGGCGGATCATAATATATTGATAGTAGCACCTGCCCCGAATTAAAACTGTGAAAAGCAAGTTAAGGTGGTGTAAATGAGCCGTTAAACAAACTCAGTTGGTTTCCGCTTTGTCCAGTTCTTCCAATATCGAGTACAGCAATTCTAACAGCACATTCTTAACGCTTTCCTTGTCGTTGGCGACACAAGGAAGGATTTTCACTTCAGGTCGGAGACGTAAAATAATGCGCAGGTCTTCCGGTTCCCAGGCGTCTTCCAAATCTTGTTTGTTGGCAGCGACGACGTAGGGCGTAGCGGCATAACTTTCGAAGGTCTCCAGAACTCGTTTGGCTTCCCGGAAGGTCTCTGGTTTGGTGCTGTCTACCATGACGACAAAACCGAGCATCCCCTGGGAGAGAATGTCCCACATAAAATCGAAGCGGCGTTGTCCTGGCGTGCCAAACAGATAAAGGACCAGATCATCACCGACAGTGATTCGGCCGAAATCCATAGCGACTGTGGTCGTGTCTTTGACCTGTTCAGCGCTGCTGCTGATGCGGCGTTCGGTGGAAACGACGTCTATTTCGCTAATAGCGCCGATGAACTGTGTTTTGCCCGCTGAGAACGGACCCGTGATGACCATTTTTACTGCTTGCATAAGAACGATGACCTCTTGCAGGTGGGTGGGGTTAGGGTGTTATGAATGGATTGTTACGGCCGTGTTCACTTCAACTCTTCACGGCCGTTTCATAAACCACGGATTCGGTCAATCAGCCGAACAACCACAGAGCGCTTGGCGGCCGGCGATTGCTGCTCGATCTCTTTGCGAGCCTCTTGCCGGGCCGTCGGAGGTTTGCCGGGCGTTGGCGTTGGTGTTGGAACTTGTGGTTTGGCAGTGCGAACGATTTCCACCAAACCCGCCTGCAACATGCCATAAACGATCCGCCGGATTTCAAAATCGCTGAGGTTATTGGCTCTGGCAATCTGCCGAATGGTGTTGCGCGGATTCACAAACGAGACAACTCGCCATTCTTCCACCGTCAGGTTGATATTGCGCAACCGGGCATCAGGCCGATCTGTAAATCGCAGCGAGATGTCTAAATCGGGCAACTCTTCCTGCAAAATCTCCCATTCCTTCAGCCGCCGGCTCCCTTCCATAATGACGCTTTCCAGGTCTATAGGAATGGTAATATGCCCAGGCGATGGAAGTTTGTTGGCGTCAAAACGGAACAGGCCCTCTCCCCAGGTAAATAGCCTGTAAACCGTATCCAACACACTCTGGCGCACACTTTGGATAATGTCGCTTTGGGTGATGTGTCCACGTTGGATGAGCATGTGTCCGAGCTGCTTGTCGCTGGTGCCTTTGGCTCTCAATTGAATAATGCGCGCCTGCTCTTCAGATAGTTTGCCGGCGTTGTGCAAAATTTGCGCCAGGTGGTTTTCAGACTCTTCGCCCATGAAAGCATAAATCAACTTGCCTTCACGAAAGGACATTTGCGCCGAATCGCTATCGTGGACAATGGTGAGAGTACCTGTTTTTCGAGCCAGGTTTATCAGATTGAGCAACTGGGTTGTGGAAAAGTCGCGCAGGTTCCCTTTTAGGGCCATAACTGTCGTTCCTGCTAAATGATTAATATACAACGACAGTTAAACCACTGTCGTCAACGTTTATGGAATTGCGAATTTTAAGGCTGTTTACCAGATACAACTACTACCATTATGACAATTCTTACTACCGTTGAGCATTATACTAGGTGAAAAAATTCAAGTCAAACTTACTATTGTCATGTGAGGCGGCAAGGAGCGCCGCAGGCGCAGCCTTGCGCAGCTTCTATTCGATTTTGATTTGCTCTTGTTGGGGTAAATTTTCGTGTGTACAATACGCTTCGCCTTTGCAGCTTTGGTTTCCGGGGCGGTGGCGAAATGGCAGACGCAGCGGACTTAAAATCCGCCGGAGTAACCTCCGTGTGGGTTCGACTCCCACCCGCCCTACACTTTATGAGGCCCTTTGGGGCCTTTTTTGTTTCACTACTTTGCACTTTTAAGAAATGGGACGCGGATTTTCGCGGATGCGGTGGATAAACGCTGATATGGATGGTTTTTATCCGCGAAAATCGGCCGCATCGGCGTT
>CALFEW010000696.1 GCA_937958365.1 uncultured Chloroflexota bacterium
TAAAGAGGCTAAATCTGTGAAATCTGTGTCAATCTGTGGACAAAATCTTATTTCCAATAAAATCTAATGTGTTTCACGCAAAATGAGAATGGCATTCCAGGAATTCTCAATTTAGATCAGGCATTCGTGCAAACAAGGTGATTTCTTGGCAATTTACGCTGAACTGTCATTCCTTCGGCGCTGCTCAGGACAAGGTCTGAGCGGAGTCTTCGGAGCGAAGCATCCCGCTCCCACCAGAGGAATGGGATGCTTCGGAGGACCTCAGCATGACACGTCTTCTTGTTGAATTTGTAAAGCACATTATGCCTTAAATGAACCATGCCTAGGTTTACAACAATCGGGGCGAATCCAACTATTCGCCCCGATCTTCAGCCCCAGATTTACTTGGCGCTCAAACTGGCTGCCTGCCTCACCAGCGAGGCAAACTCCTGCACGTCCCCGTCGTTCGGCAGATACTCCGCGATGCGCTGCGCCTCGGTAACGAGATTGCCCAGCGAATTGTCCTTCGCCCAATAGCTGCCCCGTAATATTTCGGCAAATTCAGCGACGATGGCGCTCAATTGAAAGCGCGGTGTGGTCTGCGCAAATGCGGGCGCAAACTCGGACAGGGCGATAGATTCGCTGATTTCGCTGACTTCGCCCGTTGCCGGATCGGCGTAGCGAACATAGGCCAGCAGCGCCGGCGTTTGCGCGTCTGGTTCCGGGGCGAACTTCACTTCATAAAGCGCCGTCACGCTGTGCCCGGCCCCGATTTCGCCCGCGTCCACGCTGTCGTTCCGAAAATCCTGGTCGGCCACGTCGCGGTTTTCATAACCCAACAGGCGATAACGCTCGACGATGGTGGGATTAAACTCGACCTGAATTTTGGCGTCCTGGGCGATGGTGAGCAGCGTCGTGGTCAGTTGGGTCTTAAAAACGCGCTCGGCTTCTTTCATGGTGTCAATGTAGGCGTAGCTGCCATCGCCATTATCGGCCAGTTGTTCCATCAATACGTCATTGTAATTGCCCATGCCAAAGCCAAAGCTGCTGAGTTGAATGCCCGCAGCGGCATAGGACAATATGGCCTCGGCGGCGGTGTTGCCGACGTTGGCGACGCCATCGGAGCAGAGGATGAGCCGGTTGATGCCACCGGGGATGGCGTATTCCTCGGCCAGTTCATAGGCCAGCATCAAGCCCTCTTCGGCGTTGGTGCTGCCTTCTGGCTCCAGACGGTGGATGGCCTGTTCGATGGCGCGGCGCGAATCTACGGCCGTTGGCTCCAGCACCACCCGTCCCCGCGAACCGTAAACCACCAGACCCACCCGGTCGGTGGGGCGCAAATTGTCCAGCAGCATGAGCAGCGATTCTTTGACCAACCCCAACCGGTTCTCCATGTCCATCGAACCAGAAACGTCAATCACAAAGATGAGCATGGCGTCGGGACGCTGCGCCGGGTCTACTTCGTAGCCTTGCAGCCCAACCCGGACCAGATAATAGGCGTCGTTTTCGCCATAAGGGGCGGGAGCGCCTTCCAGATGAATAGCAAAGGCGCCGTTTTGTGGACGGCCGTAATCCTGCTCAAAGTAGTTGACGTACTCTTCCACCCGCACCGATTCGTCGGGCGGCAGCGCGCCGTCGTGGAGATAGCGGCGCATGACGGTGTAAGCGCCGGTATCCACGTCAATCGCAAACGTGGACAGGTTGTCGTCTTCGGCGTCTATGAACGGATTGACGCCATAGTCTTCAAAAAACATGTCGGCTTCCGATTCACCGTTAGGCGGCGTCAGGGTATTCGCCGGACTTGCGGTCGCGGCCGGGCTGGCTTCGTTGTAGCTGTATGACGAGTTGCCGGCGAACATTTCTGGCTGGCTTGGACCACTGGCACAGGCCACAAAGATGAAAGCGGCTAAGACTAAGACAAGGGTAAATCTCCGGGGAAAACGAATCGGCTTCATGGCTTATTCTCCTTATTGGGGTGAGACGGGATGGCTTCCTATCTGCACAATTGGGTAACACGGCGTTGTTTTTTGAAGCGTTCAGGTACGACGTACTTTTTCCCAAGTGCGTCGCACCTCTAAGCGCTGTTGTTAGAACGACGGCCGTTTCCCAAAAGTTCCCGCAAAACAAAGAGAAAAAGGTGTTTAGTCTCCACTACGACGGGCTATCTCATCCCTGACAACCGGGGCGACTTTGACGCCTAACAGTTCAATAGCCTTCATCACCTTGTCGTGGGGCATCGTGCCCACACTCACCTGAAGCAAGAAACGCTGGTGTTGGAATAATTCATGTTGAAACAGTATCTTTTCAATGACGTCATCGGGGCTGCCGACAAAGTTGGCTCCGCGCAGAGTACAAGACCCCTCAAACTGCTGTCTGGTCATTGGCGGCCAGCCCCGTTCCCGGCCGATTTTATTCATGGTCTGCGCAAAAACAGGAAACGCCTCCTCGACGGCCTGGCGCGAATCGTCGGCAATGAAGCCATGCGAGTTGATGCTGAGGCTCAGGGCGGCGGGATCATGCCCGGCCTGAAGCGCCGCCCGGCGATACAGCGCGGTCAATGGCGCAAATTGTTCTGGCAGGCCGCCAATAATGGCAATAGCCAGGGGCAAACCCAGGGTTGCGGCGCGTATCACGGATTCCGGGGTTCCACCTACGGCAATCCACACGGGGAGCAGGTCTTGAAACGGCCGTGGGTATACTCCCAGGTTGTCTAAAGACGCCCGATGTTTTCCCGACCAGCTCACGCGCTCTGCTGCGCGTATTTTTAAGAGCAGTTCAAGCTTATCGGAAAAGAGGGTATTGTAATCCTGCAAGTCGTAACCAAAGAGGGGGAAGGATTCAATAAACGAACCCCGCCCGGCCATGATCTCTGCGCGACCCTCAGAAATCAGGTCTAAAGTGGCGAAATCCTGAAAAACACGCACCGGATCGTCGGAACTTAGCACGGTGACGGCGCTGCTCAGGCGGATAGATTGGGTTCGGGCGGCCGCCGCCGCCAGGATCACGGCTGGCGCTGAAGAGACAAAATCAGGCCGGTGATGCTCACCGAGGGCAAAAACATCCAGCCCCACCTGATCAGCCAGTTCGATTTCTTCCAGCAAATCGTGCAAGCGTTGTGCCGGTCTGATTTGTTGGCCTGTGCGGGGATCAGGCGTCAGTTCGGCGAATGAGTAGAGGCCAATTTCAAATTTACGCTTTGTACTCGCTGGTTTGTTGGCGCTATTTTCAGTTTGACCAGGCATGTGAACTCCTTATTAATCGTCTTTGCGCGGGCAGGATGAAGGTGGTTTCTGAGCTGAAACTGCATACTTTACGGGTTTCACCTGGCGTTTCGTCGTAGGGGATGGTGACGGTGGCAAAATTCATGTGCGCCTAATCTTATCATACAGTGCGGTTAGTGTCCGCATCCGTTGTGGAAAAGTAAGGAAAAATTCGTATAGCGTTATGCTGAGCGAAGTCTTCGGAGCGAAGCATCCCACACCACACCAGCGGAGGAAGGGGATGCTTCGGAGGATGCTTCGGCAGCCTCAGCACAGGCTCTCAGCATGACATGTCTACAGGTAAAGGGTGGGGGAAAAGGCCCTCTGTACAGTGCTACTGATTTTTGCTATGCGCCTGGTTCAATAGCGCCTGATGCCAGGGAATGTTATGGTGATAGGCGTGGCGTAGTTCCTGGCTCTGAATGTGGGCCATGTGGGTTTGCAGTTGCGTTACGGCCGTTTGCCAAATCGCATCGCACCGGGCATCGTCAGTGGCGGCCAAAATCTGGACGCAGTGCCAGTAGTTGAGAAAGTCATACTCGGTTCCGGCAAAGCTGCCACCGGCGGCCAGATAGGCCAGCACCTCTTCCAGCACAGTCAATGCCCGGTCTGGCGCGCCCTGAGCCAGATAGAGCGCCGCCAACGCCGTGACCGACTCCATCAGTAGATTCTCATTGTTTAATTGCCGCCGCAGGGCAACGGCCGTTCCCAACACTTCCTCCGCCCGCGCCCACTCTCCCGCACCCAGCAACGCCAGTCCCAAACCCGTCAGCGCCACCGCCTCGCCAATCCGGTCGCCAATGCCCTGGCAAATATGCAAGCTCTGTTCGTGATAGGCGGTCGCAGTGGCGTATTGCCCTTGCATGTACGCCACTGCCCCCAGGTTGTTCAGCGTTTTGCCCTGCCCCTCCTGGTCATTCAACGCCCGCCGAATGGTCAGACTTTGCGTGTAGTAGGCCAACGCCTGCTCATACTGCCCCAAATTGGCCGCCACCAGTCCCAAATTATTCAGCGTGCGCCCCTTGCCCAGTTCGTCGCCCACTTCTTCCAGAATCGCCAGACTTTGTAGATGCCATTGCCGCGCCTGCTCGTACTGTCCCTGGGTGCGGGACATAATGCCCAGATTGCCCAGCATGATGCCCATTTGCAGCCGGTCGCCAATTTGCTCCTTGATGCGCAGACTTTGCTGGTAATAGGCGGCCGATTGTTCATAGCGCCCTTGCCCCCAGGCGAGCAGGCCCAAATTGTTCAGCGTATCGCTGGCCCCCGCCTGATCGCCAATGTCCTGGTAAATGGCGAGGCTTTGCTGATAGGCGTCGGCCGCCTGCGCATAGTCGCCTAAAAACCAGGCCACGACGCCTAAATTTTTCAGAATCTCCGCCTCTGTGGGGCGGTCGCCGGTGGCGCGCACGTTGGCCAGACCGGCCTGCAAATACTCATTGGCACGGCCGTATGCGCCATGCCGCCATTCAATAATGCCCAAATCCTTCAGCAAGCGTCCTTCATGCGGGCGGCTGCCAATTTGCTGCGCCAGCGTCAACGACGCCTGATAGTGGGTGCGGGCGGCGGCATAATCGCCGTGAATGGTGGCAATCTGCCCCAAATAGCGCAGCGATTGCGCCTGCTCCAGGGGCAAAATGTCGTGCTGGCGGGCCAGGGCCAACGCCAACTGGCTGTGCTTTTCGCTTTCACCAATCTGCCCCTCGCCAAAGCGGATGGCCGCCAGACGCACATGGCCGATCACTTGCAGGGGGGCATCGTTTAGCTCTTCGCCAATGGTAACGGCCGTTTGCGCCAACGGCGCCGCTTCGTTCAGATTTACCACCCGCTGTACGAAGTAGGATTGGGCGGCCGACAACTGCCCCAGCAATAGCCGGGCCTCGACTGTGGGCGGCAAGGTTGCCAACTGACGCAGGGTTTGACCCAACAAGGTGTGGGCTTCGCGGAAAGCGCCGGTGAGGCGATAGAAGCTGGTCAAACCGGGGAGCGCCTGGCGCACTATCTCGAGCTGGTTGGTGGTGGTAGCCCACTGCCAGGCGGCGCGGATGTTGCTCATCTCGGCCTGGATTTCGCGCAAAACGGCCGTTTCATTCTCCAATTGGCTCGCTCGCTGCTGGATGAAGTGGGCATAGTAGCGGGCATGGTCGGTTTGCACGGCGTGGCTGTCTATGGGCAGGGTGGGCAGCTTTTCGGCGGCAAAATGGCGGATGAGTTCGTGCATGTCGAAACGGCCGTTCCCCACCGCCCGCAGCAGCGACTTTTGCGTCAGCGCCAGCAGCAAGGCCATCGGCACACGGGCAACGGCCGTGGCCGCCGCCGCCATAAAACCACCCTGGAACAACGAACAGTGCGCCAGCGCCAGCCC
Organism: uncultured Chloroflexota bacterium; assembly: GCA_937958365.1. Taxonomy (GTDB): domain Bacteria; phylum Chloroflexota; class Anaerolineae; order Promineifilales; family Promineifilaceae; genus Leptovillus. Next base: position 5,605 of record CALFEW010000696.1, read on the forward strand.
CTCTTCCGGCAACAGCCGCTCCCACGAATAATCAAATACCGCCTGCAAACTTTGCTGGCGCGACGGCAAATCATCCTGCCCCAACGCCGTCAGCGCATTGTAATTGGCCGTCAGCGCCGCCCGAATCGCCGCGCAGGATTGGTACGCCGTCAGCGCCGCCGCCATTTCAATCGCCAGCGGCAGCCCCTCCACCAACTGGCAAATCCGCACCACGTCGGCCAGATTGTGGTCGTCCAGAATAAAGTCTGGCGCAATGCGGCTGGCGCGTTCGGTGAAAAGCTGCAAACTGCTCATGGTAATCACGTCGGGCATCTGGATTGGCTGTGTCTCGTCGGGCACGGGCAGCCCATGCAGGCGCACCACCATCTCTGCCTGCACATTCAGCCGTTCCCGCGAGGTGATCAGCAGGGAGAGGTGGGGGCAGTGGGTCAGCAGGTCGAGCAGCAGCTTTTTCCCCGCCGACAGGTGTTCCACGTTGTCCAGAACCAGCAGCATGTGCTGGTCGCCAATCATCTGGACCAGGGTGGCGGGGGTGGCTTTGTGAGGATAGGCAACGGCCGTTCCCAACACATCTTCGATGGCCCCCACCAACTGCTCGGCGGCCATGTGCGCGTCGGGGGCGTAGGGCAGGTGTTCCAGGGAGACAAACCAGACCCCGCCGGTAAAATCGGCGGCCACTTTTTGCGCGGCGGCCATCGCCAGCCGGGTTTTGCCAATCCCGCCTTCGCCCAAAATGGTCACCAACGGATATTGGCTGCTGCGCAGGTGGGTGGTAACGGCCGTTAACTCCGCCTGCCGACCAAAAAAGGGGGTGAGGGTGCGTGGCAGGTGGGGCTGGCGGCGTGTTTCACTGGGCCGCGCCGCCGCCGGACCCACTTCTCCGGCGATAATTTGGGCATACAACGCTTCGGTCTGGCTGGTGGGCGCAATGTCGAATTCGGCGGCCAGGGTCTGGCGGCACAGCACATATTGGGCAACGGCCGTTTCCCGCTGCCCCATATAAGCCAACAACAACATCCGCTGCCGATGCGCCGATTCCCGCCACGGCTCCAGTTCCAGCAGCCGCTGCGTTAGCTCCAGCCCCATGCCCCACTTCTCCGGCTGCTGCACGGCTCGCTCTACCAATCCATCCATTTGCGTCAGCGCCAGTTCATGCAGCCGTTCCCGCCACAGCATCTGCCATTCGGCAAATGGCGCTGCCTGCGGCACATAAAAGCCCGCCAAAAACTCCCCCCGGTACAAATTCAGCGTTTCAAACCGCTGTTCATCGGTGGGATCGGTCAACTGCAACTGCTGCTGAAACTGCTCCACATCCAGGAAATAGGGCTGCTCCCGGTCAAAGGTCAACGTCTGGCGCGTAATCAGCAAATGTTCGGGAAACTGCTGGCGCAACAAGGGCAAAATATCGCGCAAATTTTTCAGCGCCCGGCTCTCTTCCACGTCGGGCCACAACAAAGAGGCCAGCCACAAGCGGGTTTGCGGCTGACCGGTCACGGCCAGATAGATGAGCATGGCCTGGGCTTTTGTGGGCAGATCATGGGTGATGTTGATCTGGTTGTCCACAATCTGCGGCTGCCCAAACAGGTGTAATGACAAATTGCTCATAAGTCCACTGCCCGGAAAAGGCGCTGTCTTTCCGCGTTTCGTTCCTCTGTCTCACGCCTGGTTTTCTATCGGCGTTTCACCGGCGTTCCATCGGCGTCCGT
>CALFEW010000697.1 GCA_937958365.1 uncultured Chloroflexota bacterium
TTTACCCTTGCCGCTGCGCCGGAGGCGCAAGACGTTTGTGTGGCTACCAACGCCGTCTATGACGTAACCGTTGGGCAGGTGCAAAGCTATACTGACGACGTCACTCTGAGCGCCAGCGGTCATCCGGCCGGAACCACAACCAATTTCAGCGTCAATCCGGTGACGCCGCCAGGAAGCAGCCAGCTAACCATTGGCAACACTGCGGCCGCGGCTACCGGCAGTTACATGATAGACATCGTGGGCGTGGCGCTTACCAGTACACATACCACGACGGTGCAGCTTAATCTGTATGATGCGTTAACGGCCGTTCCCACCTTGCTCACCCCGGCCAACGGCGCCTCTGACGTAGCCCTCCAACCCACTTTCACCTGGGACGCCGTGGACGGCAGCGCCTCTTACTTCATCGAAATCGCTACGGATTCTGCCTTCACCAACGTGGTAGATTCGGCCACCGTCAGCGGAACCAGCCACACGCCGGCCGCTTCTCTCGACGACAGTACGTTGTACTATTGGCGGGTAAAAGCCAGCAACATCTGTGGCGACAGCGCTTTCTCAGCGGTTTCCATATTTGTCACGGTGGCGTCCAATCTGGAATGTAACGTCTCGCCAATTGCCATCCCCGACAGCGGCAGTGGCACGCCCTACCCGTCAAACATCGCGGTATCCGGTTATGGCGCCAGCCTGTTGGATGTCAACGTCCACCTGTTGGGTTTGGCGCACACCTACCCCGACGACCTGGACTTGCTGCTGGTGGGTCCACAGGGACAGAACCTGATCATCATGTCGGATGTGGGTGGTAGCGATAATGTAACGGCCGTTGACCTGATTTTTGACGATGCCGCCGCCGGACAGATACCAGACGCCGGCCCCCTGGTATCTGGCACGTTCAAACCAACCAACATAGGCACAGGCGATACATTCCCTGCGCCCGCGCCTACCCCATCAACAGCAACAACCCTGGCAACCTTCAACGGAACCAACCCGAATGGCACATGGAACCTGTTCGTGTATGATGACGCGGGCGACGACCTGGGTAGTCTGGCGGGTGGCTGGTGTCTGGAACTCGGCGTGGCCGGTGGCGGCACAGCCAGTCTGGCGCTCACCAAGACGGTGGGCACAGACCCGTTGGTGTACCCCACGACGGACGCCATCACAGTGACCAGCGGTGTGACAGTGACTTATTTCTACGTGGTAGAAAATACGGGAACCATCACCATGCCGCTGCACACGCTGGAAGACACCCAACTGGGCACAGTCTTAGGCCCGGATTATGCCTATGACCTGGCCCCAGGCGAGATTCTGACGATTACGGCCAGTGCCCTGGCAACAGAGACTGTGACAAACACTGCCATCTGGTTGGCAACCGACGGCGGGGCAACTACGGCCGTAGCCACAGACACCGCCACGGTAACAGTGACAGGACCCACGTTTTATTATCTGTATCTGCCGGTTATTATGAAACCGTAAGATCATGGCCTGATACCCGTAACCCGAAGTCCGTATTCGGTATTCCGATGGCGTTTACCAGAGGTAGCGCCCTACGGAATACCGAATACGGAATACCGAATACGGATACTAGATACACAAGGGGCATGAAGATACATACCTTCTTGCCCCTCCGTGTAACCAGGCCGATCCACTTGAGGAGGCAGCCATGTCTGCATTGTTTGGCGGCATTGAAGCAGGCGGCACAAAGTTTGTGTGCGCCATTGGCACAGGGCCAGACGACATTCGCGCCGAGCATCGCTTTCCGACGACAACGCCTGAAGAAACGCTGGCGCAGGCGGTGGCCTTTTTTCAAGAACAGGAGAGGGTGAACGGCCGTATCGCCGCCATCGGCATCGCCGCGTTTGGCCCCCTGGACCCCAATCCCTACTCCCCCACCTTTGGTCACATCACCACCACGCCCAAACCGGGTTGGGCCAACGCCGATGTCGTTGGCGCTATTCAAAACGCGCTCAACGTGCCGGTAGGCTTCGACACAGACGTGAACGGCGCGGCTCTGGGCGAACACCGCTGGGGCGCGGCGCAAGATGTGGACACCTTCATCTACCTGACCATTGGCACAGGCATCGGCGGCGGGGTAATGGTGAACGGCCAATTGCTGCACGGCCTCATTCATCCCGAACTCGGCCACATCAGCCTGCCCCATGACTGGGCGCGAGACCCCTACAAAGGGCGCTGCCCTTACCATGGCGACTGCCTGGAAGGCATGGCCGCCGGTCCGGCCATCGGCGAACGGTGGGGCCAACCGGCCTTTGAATTGCCCGCCGACCATCCGGCCTGGGAGCTAGAAGCCCATTACCTGGCGCTGGCACTGCGCAGCTTCATTTGCACGTTGTCGCCGCAGCGTATTGTGATGGGTGGTGGAGTGATGGAGCAGCCACAGTTGTTCCCCCTATTGCGGCAAAAGACCCGGGAATACCTGAACGGCTACGTACAATCATCCGTTATCCTGGAGCAGACTGATTCGTACATTGTGCCGCCGGGGCTGGGCAACCGGGCAGGGGTTTTGGGTGCAATGGCCCTGGGCATGGCTGCCCTGGCCTGAAAGTAAACCCGGCTGGTTTTCAGAAAACCAGTCAGGTCTATGAAAGGGGCAAAACATAAAAATGGACCCATCCTGGAGATGGGTCCATTTTTATGTAAATCGTTCGAGCGTTATTCCTAAGCAGTTGGTTCCAGATGAACCGTTTGATTAACATAACCTTCCAACTTGCATTCAGTTTGCGTGCCATTGTCGCTGGGGAGAATGCGGATGGATTGATTCTTGCCGCCGAGAACGGCCGTTACCTTCAGCGCCCCATTTTTTGCCACATAATTCGCCGCCGGATCGCGGTGCGAATTAAGCTGTAACACACATGGCCCTGACGTGGCCGTCGGGTTTTTATCCAACAATTCCAGTTGAATGTTCAGGTCGCCGTTATAACCTAAAAAGCTCATCGCGCCGGCAATATCTACGTCAAAGTCTGAATAACTTTGCACCACACCCTTCCCCACCGGAATCCACACAAACTTTTTGGCCTTCACGATGACTTTTTGGCCGGCGTGAGTTCCTTTAGCGACGTACTGCGAAATAGCTGCCATATTTAAATCCCTCTAGCAAATATCTGATTTTTGCGAAAACAAGCCCAGCCCAATACAACACCAGCCGGGAGCCGGTAGATTAGCGTGATCTGGCGTCGGCGTTGGTAGATTCTACCAGCCGAACCAGTCGATCGGCCAAAAATCGCAGTTTTCGCCAATTTTCGCGGATGACGTAAATCATCGCCAGCGACCTGAGCCAGTGAATCTCGCAATTGGGATTGGCCGCCAGTTCTTCCAAAACTTCTATGACTTCATCGTCAGTGCGCCGGGCTTTGATGTAGTTGGCCGCCAGTTGTTGAAGCTGAAAGGTACGCTCTTCGCGCAGCAGGCTGGTCTGGCCGGTACGCAGGGGAGCGGTCACTTTGCGCCGCAGTTCCGCCGTTTCCGAATCCAGGGGACGGCGGCTGGACACAAGTCGGCCGGCTCGTTCCAGGGTGTCTAGCAGCTCTTCGGTGGTGAAGGGTTTGATGAGGTAATCTATTGCCCCAGAGGATTGCGCCTCTTTTACGGCCGTACTGTCCCCTTCCACAGACATGGCAATGCAAACGATGTCCGGATGATGCTCACGCATGGCCTGCATGGCCAAAAGGCCGTTCACCTCAGGCATATTGATGTCTACCAGGGCGATGTCCGGTTTGTATTCTACAGTCATTTCGATGGCCTGACGGCCGTTGCGCGCCGTTGCCACCACTTCCACATCCGGCAGCAGCCTGAGCATCAAGCGAATGCTGTTAATGGTTGCCCATGCGTCGTCAGCCAGCAAAATTCGCAGGTGAAGTGAACCGGGACCTTCAAAATCTGACATGATTTTCCTTCCTCAGGATCAAGGCTACGGCCGACAAAATCGCCAACCAGTTGTATGATCATGGCGTTTACCCGCAGCGATTTGTTATTTGTACTCCGCTAACGACAACTCGTGGGCAACACCTTCGGAAACAGGTTTACAAACTCCAGGTGACCAAAACTACTTGGGGGGACCTTTTTTAATAGACCGACTGCAAGGCAGAGTCAGGTCTACGGTAACGCCAGGACGTCCCACCCGGTTAAACAAGCGGCATTGTCCCCCGCAACTCCATACCAGCGAAGCCACCAATGACAGGCCCAAACCCATGCCTTCCACCTGGCCGGTAAAATACTTCTCGCCCTGATAATAAGGCGTCCACACCTGCGCCAGGTGTTCCGGCGACAACGTCAGCCCATCGTCGCTAATTTGAATGGTTACTTCACCGGCATTTTCATAAGCCAGCGATACTTCAATGGCCGGTTGCTGCTGCGGATGGAATTTTTTGGCGTTACCCATCACCTCCCAAAAAATCATTTCCAGAGCCGCACGGGAGAGCGTGGTACGCACGCCGTTCATTTCCTCATCACCGGTAATCTTCACGTTTTGCACGCCCATGCTGGCGCAGACATTGGTGACGATGACCGGTAATTGCACCAGGTTAAAGCCTTGCCCCGGCTCATCGGCGACCGGTGGATCCACGTAGCGGATAATTTCTTCAATGAGATCGG
>CALFEW010000698.1 GCA_937958365.1 uncultured Chloroflexota bacterium
ATGAAGGCGCGGCCCCCGACAGTGCGCCCACGGCGGCGGTGCGGTCGCTGCAAGCAAATGCGCCGCGCCGCCGGGCAGTGGTCGCCGGCACACGACCGGCGTTGGTGCGCGCGCCGGTGGCCGTGGCTGCGCCGGCCGCGCCGGAGATCCGGTTGGTGGAAACGGCCGTTGCCCCCCTGCTCACCGCCACGCCGGCCGAATGGGCCGCCCGCGCCCCGGAACTGGCCGCCGCCTCGGTGGCCCTGGCGACCGTTAGCGGCATTGCCGAAACGCGGGCGCTGGCGCTGGCCGAACTGGGCATAGATTCCGTCCCGCGGCTGGCGACGGCCGCGCCGGAAACCGTCGCCACGGCGCTGCGCGGGGTATCGCTGCCGATGGCCGAGCGCTTTGTGGCCGAGGCGCGAGCGATCCGGGCGAACGTGGCCGCCCTGCCTGCGCCGCTGGTCTCGTGCATCATGCTGACATTGGATAGACGGCCGTTTGTCCCCCTGGCGATTGATCTCTTCTTGCGCCAGGATTATCCCAACCGGGAACTCATCATTTTAGACGATGGCGCGGACCCGGTGGGCGATCTGGTTCCCGACGACGAGCGGATTCGCTACATACGCCTGACGGAGCGCCTGACCATTGGCGCGAAGCGCAACAGAGGCGGCGAGGCAGCGCGTGGCCCCATTCTGGCGAGTTGGGACGACGACGTGTGGGTTGCGCCCTGGCGATTGAGCTATCAGGTGGGGGCATTGACGGAGTATGGCGCGGACGTGGTGGGGCTGGATAATCTGCTGCACTATGATCCGTTTGCGCGAAGGGCGTGGCATTCGGTACGGCCGTCCGGCCGTTTACCGTGGATGCCGGGCAGCACGTTCTGTTACACCAAAACGTTCTGGCGAAACAACCCCTTCCCAGACGTGCAGATGGGCGAAGACATCCGCTTTTTGCGCCAGAATACGGCGGCCAAAATCGTGCCGCTGCAAGCAATTACCTGGCTGGTGGACATTATTCATCAGAGCAACGTCAGCCCGAAACCGGCGGACAGCCCGCTGTGGTTCCCCTACCCGCTGGAAGAGATCCAAAAGCTGCTGGGCAGCGATCAGGTGTTTTACGCCCGGTTGGCGGCATAAAAGATGAGGCCAGGACGCGGGCATACACGAAGAGAGATGCCGGCGACTGGATATTACACGATTTGGTATTGTGGATTTTCTGGGTTTTTGTTGGCGACGGCCGTAGTCGCAGAGGGTGAATCCCGCAAGTTTCTGAAGACCCGGCTATTTTAGAGGGCCGGCGGCGAGATGTTTTGCCTTGGTGAACTCATGCCAGGCGTCGTTGAAAGCGAAAATGTGTCCCGGCGTGTCGCTCTTGGTGACAATATCGGCCCAGCTTTTGTGTTCGTCTATGATGCGCCGAGAGGGTTTGGGTGTGGTATCTTGTAAAGTCAGCGCGCGCGCCAGATCGCCGATTTCATCTTCTCGATTTTGCTGAGTATTGAGCCAATCCGCAAATATTAGGGTCATTTTTTTGTCAATGTGGGTGATTTCTCAAGAAGAGCGGCAGGGTCGCTGCTGTGAATTATTGAGAAGATACCAATGTGGAGATAAAAAACGGCCGTCTTGAAAATCTATCGGGTTTCAAAACGGCCGTCTAGCAGGCATTGATGGGCCTGGTATCCGTCATTCAAAGTCCGTACGGTTGCCAATGGCGTTTGCCAGAGGTAATGCCCGACGGATTAGCGAATACGGGTTACGGAACAGGGGTACTAGCGAGAACGGCCGTAACCGCCACGTTGATTATCCCCACCACTGCGGTAACCACCGCTGCGCTGTCCGCCACCGCCAGACCGATCTTCGCGTGGTTGGGCTTCATTCACTTTGAGCGCGCGCCCATCTACTTCTGTGCTGTCTAACGCTTTGATAGCTGCATTGGCTGCGCTTGTTTCCATCTCAACGAAACAAAATCCACGAAACCGACCACTCTCACGGTCTGTGATCATGGCAATTGAATCTATCTTGCCATAGGGGGTAAAGAGATCACGAACCTGTTCTTCGGTCGCTTCAAACGACAAATTTCCAACATACACTTTTTTCGACAATTGATTTTCTCCCAAACAAATCCCAATTGGGGGACGCTATGTCCGCGCCAACATGGGTGTAATAAAACAAGAAAGACAGCATACCTGAGAACTCAGGTAAGTCCAATGAATTACGATTGTCGAGGCAACTGCTCATAATGAGCTGCCAGAAAACCATCGTGCTGCTGAGCGGCAACCCTGATTCATCAGCCTGTCCTCTTTACGATTTCCTTTGGGTGGGATAAAGTTTAAAGGTGTTTTTTAACGGCCGTTACGCTTACCCCCCAACCCACATGGGCATCATGGGGCAAATGGTCTGGTAAGCGACAAACTTTCACAAAGGAGAAAACTGACATGACAATTCGCACAGCCCATGCTACATGGGAAGGCACGCTGAAAGAAGGCAAAGGTGTTATGAAGTTACCGAGCGGCGATTACGAAGGACCCTATACATGGGCTTCTCGTTTTAGCGACGGCAAAGGTACAAACCCGGAAGAGCTTATTGGCGCTGCCCACGCCGGTTGTTATTCCATGTTCTTGTCCGCGCTGCTGACAGGCAACGATACGCCTCCGGTGCGCGTGCAAACCTCAGCGGCCGTACACCTGGGCGAAGGGCCGACCATTACCAATATTGATTTGGTGTGCCGGGCGAACGTTCCGGGCATCTCCGAAGAAAAATTCCAGGAATTGGCGCAGGCAGCGAAGGAAAAGTGCCCGGTTTCCAAAGTTTTGGCCGGCGCGGAAATCTCTTTGCAGGCCAGCCTGGTTTAGCGGGCAGCACCTGCACAGATACTCCCGGTAAACGCTTACGTTGACCATTATGCAGCCTGATCCCGCCCTCCTGAGAGGGCGGGATTTTGTTGTCGGCGTCAAACCGTGCATGGAAACACGGCCGTGTTTGTGGCGCATGAACCTTTGGGCTTGCCCATTGTCTAAAGGGGGGGATGCCCGTACAATTTTGGCAGCTACTAAATCAAGAACGTATCGAAAGCTTCCCACTATCGAGCGATATCAAAAGGAGTGTGTGTTCCCATGAATAAACCTCAAGAAGTAACGGCCGTGGCCGCCACCACAGCGCAGCCCATCACCGAAACTGTTTACACTCGCGCCCCCTACTGGCAAGACGTGCCTGATGAACAATGGATGGATTGGCGCTGGCAAATGAGCCATCGCCTCAATTCCGAGGCCGAACTGGAAAAAGTCATTAACCTGACCGCTTCTGAGCGGCAGGCTTTGGGCGCTAAAGGGCTGTTTCGCGTGGACATCACCCCTTATTTCGCCAGCCTGATGGACCCGGACGACCCCGACTGCCCGGTACGCAAACAAATCATCCCCACAGCCCGCGAGATGGTCCCCTTCGAGTCCATGATGGAAGATTC
>CALFEW010000699.1 GCA_937958365.1 uncultured Chloroflexota bacterium
ACTTTTGATGCGTCGCGCTACCCACAAGAGCAGCCCTCCCCAGAGCGCCCAGGTTAACGCCAAACCGGCCATCACAACAGGCGAAACCGAGGTTACGTTCAGGGCTGCCAGGACGAGAAAGATACCGGCTACGGCAATAAGTAACCAGGCAAGCCGCTGAGACACTTTCAAAAACGACACCATAATGACCTCCACGTTTTTGAACAATTATAAAAACTTGCGGGTGCGTCTCTCTTTAGGTGCTGTCAAAGAGAAGACAGTTTGCGCTATGTTGGCAAACAGAGGACTTCCAGTTGCTCTAAAGAGAAGTAGGCCAGACTACGCGCCACCAACTGCGCGCCAGCAAAGTTCTTGCCAAACGTATAATCGTTGTACATCACCGCACAGGGAATGCCCACACGTTTTGCTGCTTCAAAACCTTCTTCCGAATCTTCAATCACCAATGTTTCCGTTAACGAAGTGCCCAGTTCGGCCAGACAGCGGCGGTACAAGGGGGATTCAGGGGCGGTTTTGGGGCCGCTTTCTTTGCCCAGAATCGGGTTCAAATGGCTGTAGATGTCCGGCAGATGGCGAGAAAGCAAGGCGTTGACCTGCGCTTCATAAGACATGGAAACGACGGCCAGACGAACGTTATGGGCCAATGCTTGCCGCATAATATCTACCACGCCATCACGCAATGGCAAGTCTGGCAGATATTTTTCAATGTAGAATTTTTTCTTGAGGGTGATAAGTTGCTCTACAATTTCATCTAACTGCCTGTCCGATAAATGGGGGTCCCATTCCTGGAGCGATTTACGCATTCGCAGCGCATTGCCGGCAATGGGCTGCATCGCTCGAAATTCTTCCCAGGTCCATTTGATGGGATACCCGAGGGCCGCAAATGCTTCATTGCAGGCTGGCAAATGACCGCGATGTTCAGTGTTGGCAATGGTCCCGTCTACGTCAAAAATCAAGGCTTTTAGTTTCATTTGTGGTTACTCATTTTGAATTTGCCAATAAACCAGTCAGACGCTGCCACTATTTGTGGCGGGTAAGGGATATCAGACACACGTCATTTCCAACAAGCGTCGTGATATTTGTGAAATCCCCCCACTATGGCTGCCAGGTGTCATCGTTTGCCCAGGTGTAACGACCTGATCGTGCAAATTTGTGGCGGGTGACACCATTATAACCAAAATGCAATTTGTGTAGAAGTTTTGTTAACCTGGTTGTAGTGTGGTCTGGCTTTGGGTTATACGGCCGTTAACCAGCCGGAAATTTGGCTCAGCCAGGAACACACCCGGCCACAAACAAGGCTTATTTCTAACCACGAAAGAGCAGGGGGAAACGCGAATAGACTGGGGAAGAGAGATGGGGGATGGGGAACGGCCGTATTCATTCAAACTACATACACGGAGACTCCTCAAATCTCGTGATAGCATTGTTCAGACACTCAACAATCGCGGAACCGGCCCCATTTAAATGTTTATCAACAGCACAGCGATAAGCGGTGAAATATTCAACCTGCCAATCAGTTGATATGCCATAATTGCAAATGAGTTGATGGGTCCAATCAATCTCCGTATTCACATATTCAATTTCCCCCAGATTCATGGCCGCAATAATAGCCTCAGAAAGGCGCGTGTTTGTGTCGGCAACGTATTCGTAAGGAATACCATTTTCAGATATGGCTTGCCAGGCATCCATTTCTATCAGCGGATACTGGCTGCGATAATGAGATAAAGTACCCTTATAGACGTTTGAAGAAGATTCCGGGTTTGGAATCGGTGAATTGAACGTCATAATCTGATTGATAACTTGCACGGCCCCTTCCAGGCTCTCACCTAAGAAATATCCTGGGATTCGTTTACGCAATGACGGCGCACGATTAAACATCAAGCCACCAAAAGCTACGGGTACACCTTTCCTGTGAAGAATTTGCGTGACTTCAAGCAAACTGGCTACCGTACTCAGTTGTTGGGCTGCCAGCACAACTAGATCCGGTTTCACCAGGTCAACAGTTGATTCAAGACGTGCAACAGGCACATTGGCGCCTAAATAAATAACCTTCCAACCACGATACCGCAACAATAAAGAGAGCAACAGGATAGGAATTGCATGTTCCTCACGAGGAGGTGCGGCCACGAGTATACGGCCAATGCGATTCGGGATTGGCGTGGCAGCAAGCAGTGCGTTTAAACGCTTCACAGTCAGAGAAGAAATAAAATGTTCTTGCTGCACAGAAGCTTTGTTCTGATACCAAAGATTACCGATGTGCGCCACGCCTGCCTGAAGAATTTCCAAACAAACCATTTCTACAGGATAGATAGCAAAAGCCTGTGCCAGCACCCGTTCGGCCGCGGTTTCATCAAAATTCAAACAACAATTGATCCATTCCTGTCTGATGTTAGTCAAAGTTGCGCCCTGGTCTGTGTATATAGGGTAGTCTTCCGTATGATAAGTGGCCAGGTCTAAGGGATTTTCCCCTTTGTTTACCAGGTTAAGCCAAAGTTCCACAGCTCGACTAATAGTCAGACCTTCTTCCTGACGGCTCATCAGCCACTTCACAATATCTACGTCACGTTGTGAATAAAGGCGATGCCCACCCGAAGTGCGTTCAGGCTGTGGCAACCCATACCGCCGTTCCCATGCACGCAAAGTATGTGGTCTGATGCCTGTTTCTTGAAGTACAGCCTTTAGATTAAAAGCAGGAGAGTTTTGTGAAATGTTCATGGATGCGCTCTGTTTACTTTTAGAAACCGGAATAACTAAAGAAAGGTATTTTCTCGCTCAAATATAAATTTGGACGATAAGAGGGTGGAAAACA